>JAEYTM010000020.1 GCA_023434015.1 Pseudomonadota bacterium
CCCCGGTTGTCACCGCGCCGCCGAAGGCCGCGACGGCCCCGGCGCCAACGACGTCAGCAACCGGCTCGGCCGCGGTGCAGATCGGCGCCTTCTCCTCCCAGGCCCTTGCCGACAAGGGATGGAACGACGCCGCCGCCATCGCCCCCGGCCTCGCCGCCGGCAAGGGCAAGCGGGTGGAGCGCGTGCCCAGCGGCGGCGGCTTCCTGTACCGCACCCAGGTCACCGGTTTCGCCAGCCGCGCCGACGCCTCCGCCTTCTGCAGCGCGCTGAAGGCGGCGGGCAAGGACTGCTTCGTCCGGTGAGCGTCAACGCCAGCATCCTGGGCTGCTCAGGCCCGACCCTTTCGCGGGAGGAGATCGCCTTCTTCCGCGACGTGAAGCCGTGGGGCTTCATCCTGTTCGCCCGCAACGTCGAAAGCCCCGACCAGGTCCGCGCCCTGGTGGACGCCCTGCGCGATACCGTTAGCCGGCCGGACGCCCCGGTGCTGATCGACCAGGAGGGCGGGCGTGTCGCCCGCCTCAAGCCGCCCCACTGGCGGCTCTATCCGCCCGGACGGGCCTATGGGGAGCTTGTCGCCAACGACCCGCTGATGGCCCGCGAGATCACCCGCCTGGGCGGCCGGCTGCTGGCCCACGACCTGGCGGCGCTGGGGATCAACGTCGACTGCGTGCCCGTCCTCGACGTGCCGGATCCGCGGGGCCACGAGATCATCGGCGACCGCGCCTATGGTCAGACGCCCGAGCAGGTGGCGCTGCTGGGCCGGGCCGCGGCGGAGGGCCTGATCGCCGGCGGCGTCCTGCCGGTCATCAAGCACATCCCCGGCCACGGTCGCGCCATGGCGGACAGCCACCTGGAGCTGCCGGTGGTGGACGCATCCTGCGAGGAACTGGACGCACGCGACTTCGCCCCGTTCAAGGCGCTGTCCGACATGCCGATGGCGATGACCGCCCACGTCATCTACAGCGCGATCGATCCCAAACGTCCGGCGACCACCTCGAAGAAGGCCGTCCGCAAGGTGATACGCGGAGCCATCGGCTTCGACGGCCTGCTGATGAGCGACGACCTCTCGATGAAAGCCCTGTCCGGCGACTTCGCCGAGCGCGCCCGCGCCGCCCTGGCCGCCGGCTGCGACGTGGTCCTGCACTGCAACGGCGACATGGCCGAGATGAAGGCGGTCGTCGCTGGGACCGGATCGCTCAAGGGGCGGGCGAAGCGGAGGGCGGAGTCCGCACTGGCGCGAATCGTCCGCGCGCCCGAGCCTTTCGACGCCGCCGAGGGCCGGGCCCGGTTCGACGCGGCGTTCGAGGGACGCTTCGCCGGATGAGCACGACCTTTCAGCCCAACCTGGCCTTCACTGCCGCCGCGTCGGCGGCGGAGGACGGCGAGGCGCTGATCGTCGACATCGAGGGCTACGAGGGCCCCTTGCACGTTCTGCTGGCCCTGGCGCGCAGCCAGAAGGTCGATCTCCTTCAGCTCTCCATCCTCAAGCTGGCCGAACAGTATCTGGCCTTCGTGCAGCAGGCGCGGCGGATGCGCTTCTCGCTGGCCGCCGACTATCTGGTGATGGCGGCCTGGCTGGCTTACCTGAAGTCCCGCCTGCTGCTGCCGAAGGCCGAGCGAGCGAAGCCGGAGGAAGCGCCGGCCGAGGAGATCGCGGCGCGGTTGGCGTTCCGCCTGGCCAAGCTTGACGCCATGCGCAACGCGGCCGAGGCGCTGAAGGCCCGGCCCCAGCTGGGGCGCGAGGTGTTCGTGCGTGGCGACCCCGAAGCCATCAAGGTGATCCCGTCGGGCCGCATCGAGGGCGACCTCTACAGTCTGATGAGCGCCTACATCAGCCAGCGCAAGCGCGAGGCGGACCGGCACTACACGCCGCGGCCGCCGGAGGCCTATCCGCTCGAGGACGCCCGCCAGCGCCTGCGCCAGCTGCTGCCGGACCTTGAGCGCTGGACGCCCCTGACCGGCGTGGCGCCGTTCGGTCCGGAAGGGCAGGGCCCCAGCCGCGCCTCCTATGTCGCCTCCACCTTGTCGGCCAGCCTGGAGCTGGTGAAGGAAGGCGCGCTGGAGGCCCGCCAGATGGAGGCCTTCGCCGACATCTATCTGCGGGCTCGGGCGGAGCTGCAGCCATGAGCAGCCTCGACCGGACGGAGCGCGAGATCGAGGCGCTGCTGTTCGCCGCCGCCGGTCCGCTCAGCGAGGCCGACCTGCTCCGGCGCCTGCCGGAAGGGGCCGAGATCGCCCCGGCGCTGGCGGGCCTGCAGGCGCGTTACGCGGGGAGGGGGGTGGAGCTGACCTGCGTCGCCGGACGCTGGCGGTTCCAGACCGCGCCCGATCTCGCCTGGCTGATGACCGACGAGCGAGAGGAGCCCCGCCGCCTTTCCAAGGCTGCGCAGGAAACCCTGGCGATCATCGCCTATCACCAGCCTGTGACCCGCGCGGAGATCGAGGCGGTGCGCGGCGTGCAGGCCAGCCGCGGCACGCTCGACGTGCTGCTCGAGCTCGGGATGGTCCGCATGCGCGGACGTCGCCGCACGCCCGGGCGCCCGGTGACCTTCGGCACCACCGACGCCTTCCTCGAACATTTCGGCCTGGCGAGCCTCGCCGACCTCCCCGGCGTGGCGGAGATGAAGGCCGCGGGCCTGCTGTCGCTGGACCTGCCGCCCGACTTCACGACGCCGAACCCGATGGAGCTTGCCGCCGACGAGGACCCCCTGGACGATGCGGACCAGGCCCAGTTTCACACCGATTTCCTTGGCGAGGACGAGCCGGGGCGATAGGACGCGTCGTGGTGCGTGGCGCACCGGCCAAGGACAGTTTATATAAACAGCGACGTATCGCGGGGGCGCGATCGAAAAGGTCGCGAACCGCTTAGGGAGTTTTCGCCGTCATGGGCACTTTTTCCATCTGGCACTGGCTGATCGTGCTGGTCGTCGTGGCGCTGATGTTCGGCGGCCGCGGCCGTCTGTCCGGCATCATGGGCGACGCCGCCAAGGGTATCCGCGCGTTCAAGGACGGCCTGAAGAACGGCGATGAGGCCGATGTCGAAGAGGCGTCGAGCAAGCCGCTGCCGAAAGAGCGCGACAAGGACAAGGCTCGCGGCTAAGCCCGGCCGACAAACCATGTCCCGTGGGAGCGCCCTGAGCGGCGCTCTCAAGCTCGTCTAGGCCTCTCGCATGCTTCCCGATATCGGCGCCGCAGAGCTCATGGTCATCGCCGTGGTGGCCTTGATCGTCGTGGGGCCAAAGGATCTGCCTGTTCTCCTGCGTCGGCTCGGCCAGTTCATGGCCAAGCTGCGCGGCATGGCGTCGGAATTCCGCGCCAGCTTCGATGAGATGGCCCGCCAGTCGGAGCTGGAGGAGCTGCGCAAGGAAGTCGCCGCCATGCGGCGGGGCGAGTTCGGCGGCCTGTCGACCTCCTCGATCGAGAACCCGGTGAACGAAACCTTCGGCGATATCGAGGCGGGCCTGCGCGACTCGGGCGCGCAGATGCATCCGCCGATGAGCTATCAGTACGACGAGACCGGCGCGCCTCCGGCCCAGGAGGAGCCGCCGGCGAAGGCCGCCAAGCCGCGGCGCGCGCCCGCCAAGGCCAAGCCGAAGACCGAGATGTCCATTGCACCGGCCCCGCCGGCCAAGCCCAAGCCGAAAGCCGCGCCGCGGGCCAAACGCAAGCCGACGGCCGAGTCCGGATCGTGAGCCACACTTCCGAAGACGACGAGATCGAGGCCTCGCGCGCCCCGCTGCTCGACCACCTCGTAGAGCTGCGCAAGCGGCTGATCATTTCGGTGGCGGCGCTGGTGGTCGGGTTCATCGCCTGCTTCGGCTTCGCCGAGCCGATCTACATGGCTCTGCTGCATCCGTTCGAGATGGCGGCGCGGCTGCTGGCGTCCCAGCGCGGCGGCCATTCCGGCGGGCCGTTCGACCTGCTCTTCGTGCTGGTCGGGGCCAAGGAAATTCCGCCGCTGACCGAGGACCTGACGCTGGTCTTCACCGCGCCCCTGGAGTTCTTCTTCACCAAGCTGAAGCTGGCCGGCTTCGGCGCCGTGGTGCTGACCTTCCCGGTGCTCGCCTGGCAGGTCTACGCCTTCGTGGCGCCCGGGCTCTACAAGCGCGAGCGCTACGCCTTCCTGCCGTTCCTTCTGGCCGCGCCGGTGCTGTTCCTGCTGGGCGCCGCCCTGGTCTATTTCGTCATCCTGCCCTTCGTCCTGTGGTTCTCGCTGTCGCAGCAGATCGTCGGCGCCGGGGCGATCTCGGTGCAGCTGCTGCCGAAGGTCTCCGACTACCTGACCCTGGTGACGACCCTGCTGATGGCCTTCGGCCTGTGCTTCCAGCTGCCGGTGGTTCTCACCCTGCTGGGCATGGCGGGGATCATCAGCTCCAAGGCGCTACGCTCGGGCCGACGCTACGCCATCGTCGGCGTCTTCGTGGTCGCGGCGGTGGTCACGCCGCCGGATCCGATCAGCCAGACCCTGCTCGCCCTGCCGATCATCCTGCTCTACGAGATTTCGATCTGGTGCGTGATGGCGATCGAGCGCAAACGCCGCAAGGAAGACGCGGGGCGCGAGGTCGTGCCGGTCTAGCGCTTGGCGCCCCCGCCGACGCGCACTAGACAGACCGCTTCCTTCCAAAAGCGGCCGCCATGCACGATATCCGAGCCATTCGCGAAAACCCGGAGCTCTACGAAACCGCCTGGGCGGCGAAGGGTTCGTCGGGTCGCGTGGCCGAAATCCTGGCGCTGGACGCCAGGCTGCGGGCCGCCCAGACGGCGGTGCAGACGGCCCAGGCCGAGCGTAACGACGCCTCCAAGAAGATCGGCCAGGCCAAGGCGCAGAAGAACGAGGCTGAGGCCACGCGCCTGATGGCCCAGGTCGAGACGCTGAAGGCGACTCTGGAAGAGCAGGGCGAGGTCGAGCGCGCTGCTGCGGAGAGCCTGCGCGATATCCTCGCCAGCCTGCCCAACCTGCCGGCTGCGGACGTCCCCCACGGCGCGGACGAACACGACAATGTCGAAGTGCGCCGCTGGGGGGCGCCAAGCGCCATCGCCGCGCCCAAGGATCACGTCGACCTGGGCGAGGGGCTCGGCCTGCTCGATTTCGAGGCCGCCGCGCGGATGAGCGGCGCACGGTTCGCGGTTCTCCGGGGCCAGCTCGCCCGTCTGGAGCGCGCTCTGGGCCAGTTCATGCTGGACTTCCAGACGCAGGAGAACGGCTACACCGAGATTTCGCCGCCGCTGCTGGTCAACGATGCGGCCGCCTATGGCACCGACAAGCTGCCCAAGTTCGCCGACGACCTCTTCCAGACCACCGACGGCCGCTGGCTGATCCCGACGGCCGAGGTGCCGCTGACCAGCCTGGTGATGGGCCAGATCACGCCCCAGGACGAACTGCCTTTGCGCTTCACGGCGCTGACGCCCTGTTTCCGGTCCGAGGCGGGGGCGTCCGGCCGCGACACCCGCGGCATGATCCGTCAGCACCAGTTCTATAAGGTCGAGCTGGTCTCTATCGTCGAGCCCGACGCCAGCGAGGCCGAGCACGAGCGCATGGTCGGCTGCGCCGAGGCGGTGCTTAAGCGGCTGGAGCTGCCGTACCGCACCATGCTGCTGTGCGCCGGCGACATGGGCTTCGGCGCACGCAAGACCTACGATCTGGAAGTCTGGCTGCCCTCGCAGGGGACCTATCGCGAGATCAGCTCCTGCTCCAACTGCGGTGATTTCCAGGCCCGGCGGATGGACGCCCGGACCAAGGCGGCCGGCGAGAAGGGCACGCGCTACGTCCATACCCTCAACGGCTCCGGCCTCGCCGTCGGCCGCACCCTGGTGGCGATCATGGAAAACTACCAGGACGAGGCCGGCCGCATCGCCATCCCGCAGGCGCTGCAACCCTATCTGCCGGGCCTGACGCACATCGGTGGCCCGGCTTGAGGATTCTGCTGACCAACGACGACGGCATCCATGCCGAGGGGCTGGCGGCGCTGGAGCGGATCGCCGCCGAGCTGACCGACGACGTCTGGGTCTGCGCGCCGGAATACGAGCAGTCGGGCGCCAGCCGGGCCCTGACCCTGGCCGAGCCCATCCGGGTGCGCCGCCTCGGCGAGCGCAGGTTCGCCACCACCGGCACCCCGACCGACTGCGTCATGCTGGCTCTCAATGAGCTGGTCGAAGGCGCGCGGCCCGACCTGGTGCTGTCCGGGGTGAACCGCGGGGCGAACCTCGCCGAGGACGTGACCATGTCCGGCACCGTCGCCGGGGCGATCGAGGCCATGGCCCTGGGCGTGCCAGGGATCGCCCTGTCGCAGATGGGCGCCTATGAGCCGCGCGGAGACTTCTACGAGGCGGCCGAAGCCTTCGCGCCCGGCATCGTGAGGCGCCTCGTGGAGGTGGGCTGGCCCAAGGACGTGGTGATGAACGTCAACTTCCCGGCCCTGCCGGCGGCCGAGGTGACCGAGGTCGAGGTGACCCGCCAGGGCTTCCGCGACGCCCACGTCCGCCATTCGGAGAAGCGTACCGACCTTCGCGGGCGCGAATACTACTGGATGGGCTTCCGTCGCGAGACCTCGAAGCCCGCCGACGGCACCGACCTGCGGGCCGTCTACGACGGCCGCATCTCCGTCACCCCGCTGCACATCGACCTGACCCACCTTCCCAGCGTCAATGACCTGAAGAAGGTGCTGGGCGGCGCGCCCCCGAAGGCTTGACCATGGCCAAGTCTCCCCCCCAGCCCGACATCCGCATGGCGACGCTGATCCTGGCGCTGCGGTCCCAGGGCGTCACCGACCCCAGGGTGCTGAACGCCATCGAGACGACTCCGCGCGAGGTGTTCACGCCGGATCTGTTCAAGGAGCGGGCGTTCGAGGATTCGGCCCTGCCGATCGCCTGTGGCCAGACCATAAGCCAGCCGTTCATCGTCGGCCTGATGAGCCAGGCGCTGAAGCTGGAGCCGCGCTCGCGGGTGCTGGAGATCGGCACCGGCAGCGGCTACCAGACGACCATCCTCTCGAAGCTCGCCCGGCTGGTCTACACCGTGGAGCGCTACCGCACCCTGATGCGGGAGGCCGAGGGCCGCTTCAAGCTGCTCGACCTGACCAATGTCATCACCCGTTTCGGCGACGGTGGCGAAGGGTGGCCCGAGCAGGCGCCTTTTGACCGCATTATGGTCACGGCGGCGGCGCCGGATGAGCCGAAGGCTTTGCTGTCGCAGCTCAAGCCGTCGGGAATCCTCGTCGCGCCGATAGGCAAGGGCCCGGTCCAGAGCCTCAGGCGCTACGTCGGTGACGGAAAGGGCGGGTTCGACGTCGAGGACCTCATCGACGTGCGTTTCGTCCCGCTTCTCGACGGGGTGGCGAAGGAACTCTGACCGCGCGGCGGTTTGCGGGTTGGCCCCGGCGTCCGGCTTAACCCATCATCCGTGGACGCCCCGAACTGATTCTTATCGAGCCCACCGGAGCGGCGATGACGCAATTCCTGCAGCGAACGGCCCTCATTCTGGTCGCCACCGGCGCGCTTGGCGCCTGCACGACCACCAGCGGGTCCGATTCCATGCGGCCCAACTTCCCGATCAGGCCGCCTGGTTCCGAGCCCGGGCCCGCGCCCGGCCCGGCGTGGACGGCTCCGCCCGTGGCGGCGCCCCCGCAGGCGCGTCCGGACCCCGCGCCGGTCATCCCGACTGGTCCGGCGGCGGTGGAATCCCGCCCGCTTGAGGTCCTGCCGACGGCCCCGCGGCCTGCCGCCCCGCCCGCGCAGACCCGCGCCCCGGCCCAGACGTTCGAGACCGTCACCCGTCAGACGGTCACCGGCCGCGTGGTTGACGTCGATGGCCCGCCCCAAACCTACACGGTGAAAAGCGGCGACAGCCTGGCGCGCGTCGCCCGCACCCTGGGCACCACCGTCGATCAGCTCGCCAAGGACAACAAGCTGTCCTCGCCCTACGTCATCCGACCGGGGCAGGAGCTCAAGGGCCCGTCGAGCGACGCCAAGGCCTATGTGGTCGTCTCCGGAGACACCCTGTTCGCCATCGCGCGGCGGTTCGGGGTCAGCGCCGGCGCCATCGCCGGCGAGAACGAGATGTCGATCGACGACCCGCTTCGCGTCGGTCGCCGCCTGCGGCTGCCGGAGGGCTTCCGGGACGGCGGGCCGGTGACCGTGACCAGCCGTGTCGCCGTGGCCGCGCCGGTCGAGGC
>JAEYTM010000051.1 GCA_023434015.1 Pseudomonadota bacterium
GTTCTGGTCACGCGGCTGGTCGTCGCGGCGGCCCTCGAAACGCTCGCCGCGCGGCTCGCGCTGGCGGTCGTCACGGGGACGCTCGTCACGGTTCCGATCGTCGCGATCCCGATCCCGATCGCGTCCCTGCGGACGCTCGTCGCGGGGCCGGTCGCCCTGCCAGCGCGGCTGTTCGCCCCCGGCGGCCTCGCCGGCCTCGCTGGCTTCCGCGGCGGCTTCATCGGCGGCTTCGGCCTGGGCCTGCACGCCCTCGTCCTCGAAGTCGATGTCGAAGCCGGAGGAGAAGTGGTCGCGGCCGAGGATTTCGCTGGCCGGACGCGTCGGCTGCATCGCCCGCAGGAGGCGGAAATAGTGTTCGGCGTGCTGCAGGTAGTTTTCGGCGAGCACCCGGTCGCCGGAGGAATTCGCGTCGCGGGCGAGCTGCTGGTACTTTTCGAAGACGTGCTGGGCGTTGCCGCGCACTTTCACGCCTTCGGGGCCATTGGAGTCGAACGCCCGGTTGGCGTTCTGCGGCTGCGCCTTTCCGCCGCCGCCGGAGCCACCGCCGCCGCCGCGGTTGCGGCCGCGCTGACGCTTCATACCCTTGAAATCTCTCATTATTCGATAGCCGTTAGGCTCTTCCCTCAGCGGACCTATGGGTAAGGTCGGCCTGTGACTGCCTTCATCGGGATCAGGCGCATTGGCCCGGCTTTATTGTTGAAGGCGTTAAGTGGTCCCCGTCTTCCGCCCGGGAGCTCAGCGTGAGGCCTTGAGGACCGCCGCGCCTGCCGGGACGGGTGGGCGTCCGAAACCGAACGCGTCTACCTGAAGCCGGCCAATTGGGTGGAGACGACTACTGATGTAGCGAGTCAGGGCGTGGTTTCCAAGGGGTTTTTCGTGCCCGTCACCACGCGGTCGAGGTCGGAGAGGTCGCGCAGGGTCTGCACGCCGGCCGCCCCGGCCTGGCGGAACAGGGCCTCGACGGCGTCCTTCTGATCGTAGCCGATCTCGACGGCGAAGCGCGCGCCGGGCTTGAGCACGCGCAGGATCTCCGGCGCCAGCACACGGTAGGCGTCGAGGCCGTCGGCGCCGCCTTCCAGCGCGATCCGCGGGTCGTAGTCCTTCACCTCGGGCTCCAGCCCTT
This sequence comes from Pseudomonadota bacterium, assembly GCA_023434015.1. Lineage (GTDB taxonomy): Bacteria > Pseudomonadota > Alphaproteobacteria > Caulobacterales > Caulobacteraceae > Phenylobacterium. The sequence continues at coordinate 1,124 of JAEYTM010000051.1, forward strand.
CGATGACGTCGGTGGCGATATAGGGCGGGTTGGAGACCACCAGGTCGAAGCTGTCGTCCGCCAGCCCCTGGGTCCAGTCGCCGCGCAGCAGGGCCATGCGCCCGGCGAGGCCGAGATGGGCGGCGTTGTCGCGGGCCACCGCCAGGGCCTCCTCGGACACGTCGATCCCCAGGCCCTTGGCAGCCGGGCGTTCGGCCAGGATGGCCAGCAGAATGGCCCCGGACCCGACGCCCAGGTCGAGGATCGACCAGGGCGCCTGCTCGGGGAAGTCGCGCAGCACATATTCGACCACCGTTTCGGTGTCAGGCCGCGGCGTCAGCACATCGCGGTTCACCTGCAGCATGATCTTCCAGAACCCCTTGCGGCCGAGGATGTGGCTGACCGGTTCACGCCGGATGCGACGGGTCAGATAGTCCTCCAGCGTCGCCTCCTGGGCGGGGGTGAGCGCCCGGTAGGGGTCGGTGACGATGTCGACGCGGGTGGCGTCGGCGGCCGCCTCGACCAGCAGGCGCGCGTCGATCACCGGGCCGGAGATGGCGGCTTCCTGCAGCCTCGTCTTGGCCATCGACCACGCCTGGACAAGGTTCAGGCCCATTCGGAAGTCTCCTGGAGTTTCGGGTCTAGCGCGGGGGTGGAGCAGGCGTCGCCGGCGCGGACGGCGCCCGCCCGGGTCACCTGGACATAGATGCCGCAATACATGTGGCCATAGTTGTCGAACAGCGCGCGGGTCAGGTCGAGATCCCGTTCGGCGGTGGCGGGATCGACGTGGATCGCCGCGCAGCGGACGATGGGCTTGAACACCTCGGCCTCGACGCCGCCCAGCGTCAGCCGCTCACCGGTCCACTCATTCTCGGCCCAGGCCGGCCATCCCTCGACGTAGAGGTTGGCGCGGAACCGCAGGGGATCGAGCTCCACCCCCACGCGGTGGGAAAGGTCGCGCACGCTGGCCAGGTTGACGATCGAGACCTGGCCCTTCGGATGATCGGTGAAGCGGTGGGCCGGCGGGGCCGCGACCACCTTGAGCGGGCCGCGGATCTCGCCCTGCAGCAGTTCGCTCAGCCAGGTCGCGAAGGCCGCGCGGCCGGCCGGCTCGGCGAGGCGGCCGGCGAAGGGCGCAAGGCCCGGCGCCTCGGCCCGGAGCAGGCCGGAGGCCTCGTCGTAGCGGGTGCGGGCGGCCGCCACCCGGGGCAGGTTCATCAGCACGGTGAACTTCTGCTTGGGAACGAAGGCCGGGGCCGCGGGATCGAAGCCGCTCGGCCCGTTCTCCACCGCCCAGACGCGGTCGTGCGGAAAGCCCTCTCCGGGCGCCAGGTCCACGTGGGCGAGGGGTTCGGGAGTGAATCCCTTCACGGGATGACGACAGATCGCCGCGACGTGGCCGGTCATGACCGCCTGTTGCCGCAAGGCGGGGCCCGCGACAAGCGGAACGGACGCCGCACTGCAGAGTTTGCGCAGCGTCAGCCTGGAGAGATCGGTACGTGACGCGGCAACGGGCTCGCCAGCCTTCCCCATCCCGCAAGGGCGGCCTCGGCCGGCTGCTGCTGGCGGCGGCGCCCTGGCTCGGTTCGGCCGCCTTCGGCACGTTGTGGCTGAAGGCGCGCGCCGCCCCGCGCCCGGGCCTCAGCCACCAGGAGGTCTCGACGCCGGAGCACTTCGAGCGCGTCGAGCCGGGCCGCGGGCGGATGGCGGCGCATCCGCATCACATTCCCTGGTCCGGATGGCGTGACGTCCTGTGGCGGACCTATCGCGAGATCGGCCGCGACCGGCTGAACGTCGTCGCCGGGGGCGTGACCTTCTACAGCCTGCTGGCGATCTTCCCGGCCATCGGGGTGTTCGTCTCGCTCTATGGCCTGATCGCCGACGTCGGGCAGGTCAGCGCCCAGCTCGGCGAGCTGGCGGCCTTCGTTCCGCGCGAGATCCTCGGGCTTGTCGGCGAGCAGATGATCCGGCTGGCGAGCGAGCGGCAGGCCAGCCTGTCGGTAGCCTTCGCGGTCAGCCTGTTCCTGTCGGTATGGACCGCCAACGCCGCCATGGGCGCGCTCTTCGACGGGCTGAACGTCGCCTATGACGAGGACGAGAAGCGCAATTTCGTGGTGCGGCGGGCGATCACCATGGCCTTCACGGCCGCCGCCCTGCTGTTCATCACCGCCACCACCGCGATCCTGGTCGCCTTGCCTCCGGCCCTGCTCTGGCTGGGATGGGAAGGCGGGGCCGCCTGGGTGATCCCCCTGCGCTGGCTGCTGCTGCTGGCCCTGGCGGCGGCGGCGTTCTCGGTGCTCTACCGGTATGGCCCGTCGCGGCAGAAGGCCCGCTGGCGCTGGACGAGCTGGGGGGCGGTGCTGGCCGCGGTCGGCTGGATCGGCGGCTCTCTGGGGTTCTCCTGGTACCTCAACAACGTCGCGCACTACGACGTGACCTACGGCTCCCTGGGCGTGGTGATCGGCTTCATGGTCTGGATCTGGTTCTCGGTCATGGTCGTGCTGCTGGGCGCCGAGCTCAACGCCGAGATCGAGCACCAGACCGCCCTGGATTCAACCACGGGCGCCCCGCTGCCGATGGGCGAGCGCGGCGCGGCCATGGCCGACACCGTCGGCCTGCCGTTCCTGGGCGTCCGCGACCTGTTCAGCAATGGCCGGCGGCAGGTGGGGAACCTGCTGCGGCCGCTCAGGAGAACTCGGTCTCCAGAGCCGCCAGCCGCGACGCCTGATCCTCGGCGATCAGGGGCTCGATGACGTCGTCCAGGGCTTCGCCCTCGACGATCTTCGCCAGGTTGTAGAGCGTCAGGTTGATGCGGTGGTCGGTCACCCGGCCCTGCGGGAAGTTGTAGGTGCGGATGCGCTCAGACCGGTCGCCGGAGCCCACCTGGCTCTTGCGGTCGGCGGCACGGGCCTTGTCCTTCTCCGCGCGCTCCCGCTCGTAGAGGCGGGCGCGCAGCACCTTCAGGGCCTTGGCCTTGTTCTTGTGCTGGCTTTTCTCGTCCTGCTGGCTGACCACGAGGCCGGTCGGCAGGTGGGTGATGCGCACCGCGCTGTCCGTCGTGTTGACCGACTGGCCGCCGGGACCGCTGGAGCGGAACACGTCGATGCGCAGGTCCTTCTCGTCGATGTGGATGTCCACCTCCTCCGCCTCGGGCAGCACCGCGACGGTGGCGGCGGAGGTGTGGATGCGCCCCTGCGTCTCCGTCGCCG
>JAEYTM010000064.1 GCA_023434015.1 Pseudomonadota bacterium
GTCCCCACATGAAGACGCCGTAGGCGGCGGCGAGGTAGCCCAGCCCCCAGGCCGCCGACAGCCGGCCCCGGGCCAGCCACCAGTAGACGGTCTGGCCCATGGTCAGCACCGGCAGGTAGGAGGCGGAGACGGCGAACAGGAAGAACTGGTCGCCGTGGCCGCGCGCCTGCCAGATCACCAGGGCGGCGAAGAGCAGGTTGAGCCCGATGCGGTGCGGCCAGTCCCGCGCGAACTGGGTCGCGGCGGTGACGGCGTAGAAGATCATCTCGATGACCAGGGTCCAGGCCACGCCGACCAGGACGATCTGTGGGACCGTGACATAGTTGGCGAGGGTGAAGTTCAGCAGCAGGCTCTGGACCGTCACCTGGTCCTTCGGGGCCAGGAACAGGGCTGACAGCACGACCGCGACCGCCAGCATCGGATAGATGCGCAGCACGCGCTTGAGCACGAATTCTCCGGCGCTCTCGACGCGGGCGCGGTCGCTGATGATGAAGCCGCTGATCAGGAAGAAGACGGCGACGCCGAACCAGCCGAAGTCCTGGATGATCCCGGCCGGGCCGGTGACGTGGGCGCGGACGAAGTCGGCCGGCGCCCAGTCGATGCCGCGACTGCGGGGCAGCACGTTCGCCAGGTGATCCCAGACCACCAGCCAGCAGGCCAGCGCCCGCAGATAGTCGAGGAAGTCGTAGCGACTTCCGGCCTCACGCCCCTTTACCATCCGGGGCTAGTAGCCGACCGGCCCCGGCAGGCCAACAGTCAAGCTTGAAGCGACGCCAGCAGGCTCTCCAGCCGCGCCATGTCGGGCGGCAGGGGGCTTTCGAAGCGCAGGGCCTCGCCGGTGACCGGATGGCGGAAGCCGAGCACGGCGGCGTGCAGGGCGTGGCGCCTCACGCCCGCGGCTTCGACGGCCTCGCGCACCCGGGCCGCCGGCGGGCCGGAGCCGTAGGTCGGATCACCGAGGCAGGGATTGCCCTTCGAGGCCAGGTGGACGCGGATCTGGTGGGTGCGCCCGGTCTCCAGGCGGCAGGCGACGCGGGCGGCGAGCGGCCGATCCTGTGGCCCGAAGACACGCTCGACCGCGTAGTGGGTGACGGCGTGGCGACCGCCGGTCTTCACCAGGGCCATCTTCTTGCGGTCGTTGGGCGAGCGGGCGATCGCGCCCTCGATGGTGCCGCGCTCCGGGTGCGGCGCGCCGCGGGTGAAGGCCACATAGACCCGGTCGATGTCGTGGGCGGCGAACAGGGCCGACAGCCCCTGGTGGGTGGCGTCGGTCTTGGCCGAGACGATGACGCCGGAGGTCTCCTTGTCGATCCGGTGGACGATGCCCGGCCGCGCGACCCCGCCGATGCCTGAGAGGCTGTCGCCGCAGTGGTGGAGCAGGGCGTTGACCAGGGTGCCGGTCTCGCTGCCCGGGGCCGGATGGACGGCCATGCCCGGCGGCTTGTCGACCACGATCAGATGGGCGTCCTCGTAGAGCACCACCAGCGGGATGGCCTCGGCGCGCGGCTCGGCTGGGGCCGGCGGCGGGACCGAGAGGATGTATTCGCCGGGCGTCGCCTTGGCCGACGGGTCGCCCACCCGCGCGCCATCGCGCGAGACCCGGCCTTCGGCGATCAGGGCCTGGACCCGGGCCCGCGACAGGTCCGGCAGGCTGGCGGCGAGGACCTTGTCGATCCGGCCCCGCGCGGCTTCCGGGGCGAGGGTGACGACGACGGCGGCGGGTTCGGCCCCCGCCTCGTCGCCGGGGAACCCCAGGTCGTCGTCAGAGGCCATGCTTCTCGCTGGCGTGCTCCTCGTGGTCCATGATCGAGCCGTCCTTGAACAGGTACTCGCCGAACTGCTCGGCGGTCTCGGCGTCGTTGCGGCGCAGCCATTCCAGGACCATGGCGGCGTGCTCCAGCTCCTCGCGGGCGTTGTGCAGCAGGATGGCCTTCAGCTCCGCGTCATCGCAGTCGTCGGCCCGCTGGCGGTACCAGTCGACGGCCTCCAGCTCCTCGATGATCGAGGTGATGGCGTAGTGCTTGTTGAGGGTGTCGCGCGACAGCTTCTCGCGCGGGACGTGCAGGCCTTCCTTCGACATCGGTCGTCATGCTCCTTGGTGCGCCCCGGCCATACTATGGGGCGCGGGACGGGGAAACGGCTAAGGGCGGGCGACCAGCCGGCCGCCTTCGACGGCCCGGTAGAAGCAGGAGCGCCGACCGGTATGGCAGGCGCCGCCGTCGCCCTGGGGCCGCACCTTCAGCCATACCGCGTCCTGGTCGCAGTCGACCCGGACCTCGATCACCTGCTGGATCTGGCCGCTGGTCGCGCCCTTGTGCCAGAGTTCGCCGCGCGAGCGGCTGTAGTAGTGGGCCTCGCCGGTCTCGACGGTCTTCGCCAAGGCCTCGGCGTTCATCCAGGCCAGCATCAGCACCTCGCCGGAATCGGCGTGGGTGGCGACCGCGGCGATCAGGCCGGCGGCGTCGAAGCGCGGGCTGAGCACTTCGCCGGTCTCGAGGTCGGCCTTGCTCGCGGCGGTCGGGAAGACGGCGTCGGTCATGGCCGCGGCTATTTGCGGTTCACGAAGTCGAGGAACCGCTGGCGCAGCGTCGGATCGGTCCGGAACACGCCGGTGAACTGGGTGGTGATGGTCGAGACGTGGCGGTGGTGGACGCCGCGGGTGGTCATGCACTGGTGAGCCGCGTCGATCAGCACGGCGACGCCGGCCGGGCGCAGGCTGTCGGTGATGGCGTCGGCGATCTGCTGGGTCATGGTCTCCTGGGTCTGGAGCCGGCGGGCGAAGATCTCGACCACCTTGGCCAGCTTGGAGATGCCGACGACGCGGTTGGTCGGCATGTAGGCGACATAGGCCTTGCCGAGGAACGGGGCCATGTGGTGCTCGCAGTGGCTCTCCACCTCGATCTCGCGCAGCATGACGATGTCGTCGTAGCCCTGTACGTCCTCGAAGGTGCGCGACAGCTCCTTGGCCGGGTCGAGGCGATAGCCCTCGAACCATTCGCCATAGGCGTCGACCACGCGCTTGGGCGTGTCGATGACGCCTTCGCGACGCGGGTCGTCGCCGGCCCAGGCGATCAGGGTGCGGACCGCCTCCATCGCCTCCTCGCGCGTCGGGCGCTTCACGGCTTCAAGATCAAGGTCGGCTCCGACCAGGGTTCGGTCGCGGGTCACGGCGTCCATGTGCGAGCGGTTCTTTCCAGGGCTGAGTTGCGCCGGAGCGAAGGCCCCGGAAATGACGCGTGCCACCCTTAGCTTCGGATGCGGCGGCGCGGGACAGTTCCCGTGGCCTCCGATCCGGACGATCTGTATATGGGCGCTGGCCCTTTTCCGGCAACCGCCACGCTTCGATCGAGACCATGACCCTGAACCTGTACGACACCATGGCCCGCGCCAAGCGGCCCTTCGTCCCCTCCGATCCGGCGCGGGTGACGATGTATGTGTGCGGGCCGACGGTCTACAACTACGCCCACATCGGCAATTTCCGGCCGGTGGTGGTGTTCGACCTGCTGTTCCGCGTGCTGCGCCGCACCTATGGCGAGGGCGCCGTGACCTATGCGGCGAACGTCACCGACGTGGACGACAAGATCAACCGGAAGGCCGCCGAGGAAGGCGTGACGATCGCCACCATCAGCGACCGCTACCTGAGCGCCTACAACGCCGACGCCCGCGCCCTGCTGGCCCTGCCGCCGAGCGTGCAGCCCCGGGTCACCGAGACCATGGACGCCATCGTGGCGATGATCGGCCGGCTGCTCGACAACGGTTCGGCCTATGCCGCCGAGGGCCATGTACTGTTCGACACCCAGGCCTACCCCGACTACGGCAAGCTGTCGGGCCGCTCGCTGGAGGACATGATCGCAGGGGCGCGGGTCGACGTCGCCCCCTACAAGCGCCACCCGGCCGATTTCGTGCTGTGGAAGCCGTCCAAGGCCGGCGAGCCGGAATGGGCCAGCCCCTGGGGCCAGGGCCGGCCCGGCTGGCACATCGAATGCTCGGCGATGATCGAACAGGTCCTGGGCCTGCCGATCGACATCCACGGCGGCGGCATCGACCTGGTCTTCCCGCACCACGAGAACGAGATGGCCCAGGGCGTCTGCGCCGACCATCACGAGGAATACGCCCGCTACTGGATGCACAACGGCTTCCTCAACATGGGCGAGGAGAAGATGAGCAAGAGCGTCGGCAACGTCGCGCTCGCCCACGACCTGCTGCAGCAGTACCCCGGCGAGGCGATCCGCTGGGCGCTGCTGGCCGGCCACTATCGCCAGCCGCTGGAATGGACCGGCGAGCTGATCGGACAGGCCAAGAACGCGCTGGACCGGCTCTACCGGGTGCTGGACGATTCCGGCCGCTTCCTGGCCGGGGCTCCGGCCGCCCAGGAGCGCGACGCGCCCGCCGCCCTGCGCAAGGCGCACCGGGAGGTGCTGGCGGCGCTGGACGACGACCTGAACACGCCGGGCGCCTTCGCGGCCCTGTTCCAGTTGGCCGACCTGGTCCGTGCCGGCGTGCTGGCCCGCGAGGCGGCGGTCGTCGACGCCGGCCGCGAGCTGCTGCTCGACGCCGCCGGACTGATGGGCTTCCTGCAGGGCGAGCCGCAGGCCTGGTTCCAGGGCGGAGCGGACGCCGCCCTGTCGGCGCGGGTCGAGGCGTTGATCGAAGCCCGAAACGCCGCCAGAATCGCCAAGGATTGGCCGCAAGCCGATGCTATCCGCGCCGAACTCACCGCTCTGAACGTCGAAGTCATGGATGGACCCGCCGGCGCGACCTGGCGGCTCAAGGAACAGGCCTGATGCCCATTTCCCCCACTCCGCAGCTCAAGTCCTCGCTGTTCGGCATGCGCGGGCCGTCCGCGGCCCCCGGCGCGCCGAAGCCGGCGAAGAGCCGGGGCCCGAGCGGCATCCGCATCGAGAACCGCGTCGGCATCCAGGCCCCGGCCGAGGTGATCTGGGAGACCGTCTACGACCTTTCGACCTGGCACGAGTGGAACCCGCTCTATCCGCAGGCGGCGGGTCAGATCCGCCTGGGCGCCCCGCTCGACCTGACGCTGGCCCTGCCCGACCAGCCGCCGCAGCAGATCCAGCCGGTGGTGCTGGAGTGGGTGCCGAACGAGCAGCTGCACTGGCGGTCCCAGATGAAGGCGATGGTGAAGACCGTCCGCTTCATCGAGATCGAACAGCTGGCCCCGGCGAGCTGCATCGTCTCCAACGGCGAACTGTTCTCGGGCTTCATGGCCAAGACGATGCTGCGCCGCGTCGGCCGCTCGTTCCATCGCGGCTTCCGCGAGATGGGCGAGGCGCTGAAGGCGCGGGCCGAGGCCGAGTGGCGGACCCGCAACGGCTGACCTACATCCCGACGATGATCGACGACCTCTATTCGGCGAAGCTGCTCAGTCTGGCGGCCAACCTGCCCCGCGCCGGTCGGCTGCCCGCGCCGCACGCCAGCGCCGAAAAGGTGGCCAAGCTGTGCGGCAGCCGGGTAGTCGTCGACGTCACCGTGGAGGGCGACCGGGTGACCGACTTCGCCCAGGACGTGAAGGCCTGCGCGCTGGGCCAGGCCTCCGCCGCGGTGCTGGGCGCCCAGGTCATCGGCGCCAGCCTGCGGGAGCTGGAGATGGCCCGCGACCAGTTCCGTGCTATGCTGAAGGACGGGGCGCCTGCGCCCGACGGACGCTTTTCGGATCTCTCCATGCTTGCCCCGGTGAAGGATTATCCTGCCCGCCACGCCTCGACCCTGCTGGCGTTCGAGGCCGTCACCGAGGCCGTGGCCCGGGCGGTCGGGCAGGGGACGCCGCGAACTAGCCCCGCCGGCGCGGCTTGATCCGCGGGTAGGCCGGGCGTATCGCCAGACCTCAACCTCACTCCCCGTAGCCGGCATGACCTTCTACGAACGCTGCGTCAGGGGCGCGCTCCGCGCCTACAAGCTGACGCTTTCACCGCTGATCGGGCGGCAATGCCGGTTCCTTCCGACCTGTTCGGAGTACGCCGCACAAGCCCTGATCAGCCACGGCCCGTGGCGTGGTTCTCTGCTCGCCGGCTACAGGCTGTGCCGTTGTCATCCCTGGGGCGGTTCGGGCTATGACCCGCCGCCGCCCCCGCGCAAGACGCCCGACGGCGCCCCGCGAACGTGGACCTGTGAAACATGATCGACCTGATTTTCCCCGACGGCTCCCAGCGCCAGTACGACGACGGCGTGACGGGACGCGCGGTGGCCGCCGGCATTTCCAAGTCGCTGGAAAAGCGCGCCGCCCTGATCCGCCTGGACGGTGAACTGCTCGACCTCGACCGGCCGCTGGAGAAGGGCGGCGCCTTCGAGATCCTGACGCGCGACCATCCCGACGTGCTGGAGACCCTGCGCCACGACGCCAGCCACGTGATGGCCGAGGCCGTGCAGGAGCTGTTCCCCGGCACCCAGGTGACCATCGGCCCGTCGATCGAGGACGGCTTCTACTACGACTTCGCCCGCGACGAGCCGTTCAGCCTCGACGACCTGGCCAAGATCGAGCAGCGGATGAAGGAGATCGTCGACCGGGACGAGCCGATCCGCCGCGAGGTGTGGTCGCGCGACGAGGCTATCGCGCACTTCAAGTCGATCGGCGAGGCGTACAAGGCCGAGATCATCGAGGGCATCCCGGCCGGCGAGGACGTCAGCGTCTATCGCCAGGGCGAGTGGAAGGACCTGTGCCGCGGGCCGCACCTGCCGTCGACGAAGTTCGTGGGCAAGGCGTTCAAGCTGACCAAGCTGGCCGGCGCCTACTGGCGCGGCGACCACCGCAACGCCCAGCTCCAGCGCATCTACGGCACGGCCTGGGCCAGCGAGGCCGACCTCGAGGCCTACATCCACCGCCTGGAGGAAGCCGAACGGCGCGACCACCGCAAGATCGGCCGGACGATGGACCTCTTCCATATGCAGGAAGAGGGCAAGGGCATGGTGTTCTGGCACGCCAAGGGCCTGACGCTCTGGCGCGTGGTCGAGGACTATATGCGCCGCCGGCTGGACGAGGCCGGCTATGAGGAAGTGCGCACGCCCCAGGTCCTCGACCGGGTGTTCTGGGAGAAGTCCGGCCACTGGGAGAAGTACCGGCCCAACATGTTCGTCTGCGAGACGGAGGAGGGCGAGGAGCTTTCCCTCAAGCCGATGAACTGCCCGGGCCACGTGCAGATCTTCAAGTTCGGACAGAAGTCCTATCGCGACCTGCCGCTGCGCATGGCCGAGTTCGGCGCCTGTCACCGCTATGAGCCGTCGGGCGCCCTGCATGGGCTGATGCGGGTGCGCGCCTTCACCCAGGACGACGCGCACATCTTCTGCCGCGAGGACCAGATCGAGGAGGAGACGGCGCGGTTCATCGAGCTGGCCAACTCGATCCACGCCGACTTCGGCCTGGAGCGAGACCACATCGCCCTGGCCACCCGGCCGGAGATGCGGGCCGGCTCCGACGAGTTCTGGGACAAGGCCGAGGCGCAGATGCTGGCCGCGGCGCGCAAGGCCGGCGTGGAGCCGGTGATCGCCGAGGGCGACGGCGCCTTCTACGCGCCCAAGCTGGACTGGGTGCTGAAGGATTCGATCGGCCGGACCTGGACCTGCGGCACCATCCAGCTCGACTATGTGCTGCCGGAGCGGCTGGGCGCCGAGTACACGGCCGAGGACGGCTCCAAGCAGCGTCCGGTGATGCTGCACCGGGCGATCTGCGGCTCCCTTGAGCGGTTCATCGGGGTGATGATCGAAAACTACGCTGGCGCCTTCCCATTGTGGCTCGCGCCGGTGCAGGTGGTCGTGGCGACGATCACCTCGGACGCCGACGACTATGCGCGGCAGGTGGTCGAAGCCCTGCGCGCAAAGGGACTGCGCGTGGAAAGCGACCTTCGGAACGAGAAAATCAACTACAAGGTGCGCGAACACAGTCTCGCCAAGGTTCCGGTGATTGCTGTGGTCGGTCGCCGGGAGGCGGAGCTGGGGCAGGTCGCCCTGCGCCGCCTGGGGTCCGACGGGCAGGAAATCCTGTCCATCGAGGCGGCTTCGAACGGACTTGCCTTGGAGGCGAGTCCGCCTGATGTTGCGCGGAAAGTCCGGAGCGCCGACGCTTCGGCCCGAGAGACGGTCGGCGCTATGGAGGCTGGATGAACGGCATCGCCGCACCGATCGTCGCTGTAGAACCCGCCCCTGCTCAGGACTTCCTGCGGCCCCGCCGCAAGGTCTCCGTGGTGATGGTGGTCTACATGACGGGCGAGGCTCTGGAGCAGAGCGTCGCGTGCGTGCTGGCCGATCCGCGGGTCGACGAGTTCGTCATCGTCGACAACGGCTCGGACGGAGCCGACGTGGCGCGCCTGCGCGGCCTGGCCGAGCGGGACGAACGGGTGACCCTGCTGAGCGGCCACGGCAACGTGGGCTTCGCCAAGGGGGCGAACCTGGGCGCCCGGAAGGCGCGTGGCGACGTCCTGGTGTTCCTCAACCCCGACGCCTTCCTGCAACCGGGTTGCATCGCCAGCCTGGTGCGCGAGGTGGAGGACCGTCCGGTCCCGTGCATCGTCGGCGGGCGGGTGCTGAATTCCGACCTGACCGAGCAGCGCGGCGCGCGGCGCGGGGACATCACCCTGATGACCGCCCTGCTGTCGCTCAGCCGACTGGCCCAGCGGGTGCCGGCGTGGCGTCGCTATGAGGTCCACTGGGAAAACGAGGCCGCGCCCGAACAGGTCGCGCCGGTGCCGACCATCTCGGGCGCCTGCTTCTGCATGCGCCGCGAGGACTTCGAGGCGGTGAAGGGCTTCGACGAGGGCTATTTCCTGCACGTCGAGGACGTCGACCTGTGCTGGCGGGTGCGCCGGCAGGGCGGCCTGGTGCTGTTCAATCCGAACGCCGAGGTGGTCCACCTGGGGCACACCAGCCGGACCAGCCCGATCAAGGTGGAGTTCCACAAGGGCGTCGGCCTGGCCCGTTATTTCCGCAAGCGCGCCGAGGGGGCGACGCAGGTGGTTCTCGCCTGGCTGCTGTCGCCGGTGATCGTCGGCACCGCGATCGTGCGGCCGGTGGTGTGGCTGCTGAAGGGCCGCGCCTTCAGCCCCGGCCCGGAAACGGTCCGGCGCGGCTGACCGCGGACGTCGGCGGCTTGCCCAGGACGCCCGACATCCACCGGGCCGTCTCGATCAGCCGATCGAGGTCGTAGCCGGTCTCGATGCCCGCGCGCTCCAGCATATAGACCAGATCCTCGGTGCCGATGTTGCCGGTGGCGTCGGGCGCGAACGGGCAGCCGCCAAGGCCGCCGCAACTGGCGTCCAGTACATCGACGCCGGCCTCGACGCTGGCGAAGGCGTTGGCCAGGCCGGTGTTGCGGGTGTCGTGGAAGTGCATGCGCAGACGGGTGTCGGGCGCGGCCTTGCGGGCCGCCTCGATCCGGCGGCGGACGGTCCACGGATCGGCGACGCCGATGGTGTCGGCCAGGGCGATCTCGGCCACGCGGAGGTCCGCGGCGGCGCTGACGATCTCGATCACCCGCTCCTCGGGAACCTCGCCGTCGAACGGGCAGCCGAAGGCCACCGAGACCGTCACCGTGACCGGCGGCTCCTCCTTGCGGCGAACGGCCATGATCGCGCGCAGGGTCTCGACCTGTTCGGCCACCGAGGCGCCCTGGTTGCGGATGCCGAAGCCGTCGCTGGCGCAGACCACCACATTGGCCTCGTCGCAGCCGGCGGCGACGCAGCGCTCCCAGCCCCTCAGGTTCAGCACCAGGCCGATGCGGGTGCGGCCGGCCTCGCGCGGCAGGGCGGCGCTGATCTCCTCGGCCCCGGCCATCTGCGGGACACGGCGCGGATTGACGAAGGAGACCGTCTCGATCCGCCGGGCGCCGGCGGCCTCGAGACGGTGGATGAACTCCAGCTTCTGACCCACGTCGAGGATGGCCGCCTCGTTCTGCAGCCCGTCCCGGGGTCCGACCTCGACGATCTCGATGCGGCGGCTCATGGGGCGGCGCTCCGGGCGGGATCAGGTGGCGCCTGATAGACGCGCAGGGTCATCCGGTCGCCGTTGGAATAGTCCAGGCCGGCGATCTCGGCGACCTGGACTACCGCGCCAGGCGCGATGTCCCGGGCGGCGAGGGCGGACCTGAAGGCCTCCTCCTCGCGCGCCTCGACGACAGCCGGGCGGCGCTCGGCGATGGCCCGGGCCGCCTCGTCAGGGCCTTCCAGCTCGGTCGGGGTGCCGAGGGCGAAGACCAGGCTGGGCTCGGCGTAGCCGGCGACCGCCACAGGGATGTCGGCGACGCCCTGACGCGGCAACAGGCGGGCGTCGGCCATCGCCCGCTCCACCCGGGCCGACAGCCACAACGGATCGAGACGGGGGGCGAAGCCGGCGGCGAGCGCGCCGTGGCCGAGGACGCCGAGCCCAAGCGCGGCGAACAG
>JAEYTM010000237.1 GCA_023434015.1 Pseudomonadota bacterium
ACGAGCCGCGCCTGCCGCAAAATACGGTCGACTTCGTACAGTGGGCGGCGCGCTATGCGGTCGACTGGCCCGGCCAGCCCCTGGCCATCGCCCTGCGCGGGGCGCGCGCGCCGAAGCCCAAGCCGCAGCGGATCGTCACGCCCACCGGAACCGCGCCGCAGAGGTCGACACCGGCGCGGACGCGGGTGCTGGAGGCCGCCGCCGAGGCGGAGCTTGCGCCGGCGGACCTGGCCCGCGCCGCCGGCGTATCGTCCGGGGTGGTGAAGGGGCTGCTCGACGAAGGGGTGCTGGCCATCCACACTGTCGAGCCCGAGGCGCGTTTTGACGCGCCGGACCTGGGCAGGGCCGGCGCCACGCTCAACCCCAGCCAGGCCGCCGCCGCCGCCGCTCTTACGGACATGGTGGCGGGCGGCGGCTTCAACGTCGCCTTGCTCGACGGCGTCACCGGCTCGGGCAAGACCGAGGTCTATCTGGAGGCGGTCGCCGCCGCCCTGGCGGCGAACCCGAGCGCCCAGGCGCTGATCCTGCTGCCGGAGATCGCGCTTACCCAGGCGGTGATCGCCCGGGTCGCCGCGCGCTTCGGGGCCCAGCCCGGGGAGTGGCATTCCGATGTCGCGCCGCCCGCCCGGCGGCGTGTCTGGGAGGCGGTGGCCAACGGCCGCTGCCGGATCGTCGTCGGAGCGCGTTCGGCGCTGTTCCTGCCCTTCGCCGACCTCAAGCTGATCGTCGTCGACGAGGAGCACGACGGGTCGTTCAAGCAGGAGGAAGGCTTCATCTACCACGCCCGCGACCTGGCGGTGGTGCGCGGCAAGATCGAGGGCGCCGGGGTCGTGCTGGCCTCGGCCACCCCGTCGCTGGAATCCCTGCGCAACGCCGAGACCGGCCGCTATCGCTGGCTGCGCCTGTCAGCCCGTCACGGCGCGGCGCAGCTCCCGCAGATCGAGCTGATCGACCTGCGGGAGACGCCGCCGGAAACCGGGCGCTGGCTGTCGCCGGCGCTGGTCGCCGCCATGGGAGAGACCTATGCGCGGGGCGAACAGAGCCTGCTGTTCCTCAACCGCCGGGGCTATGCGCCGCTGGTGCTGTGCAAGGCCTGCGGCGAGCGGATGACCGCGCCGGACACAGACTCCTGGCTGGTGGAGCACCGCTATTCAGGCCGGCTTGTCTGCCACCTGACCGGCTTTTCGATGCCCAAGCCTGCGGCCTGTCCGCACTGTGGGGCGCGCGACAGCCTGGTTTCCATCGGGCCGGGCGTGGAGCGGGTGGAGGAGGAGGCCCGGGCGCTGTTCCCCGACGCACGGGTGGCGGTGTTCTCCTCCGACACGGTGTTCGACGCGCGCGAGGCGCGGCGGCTGGTCGAGGCCATGGCCGAGGGCCATATCGACATCCTGGTGGCCACCCAGGCGGCCGCCAAAGGGCACAACTTCCCCAAGCTGACCCTGGTCGGGGTGGTGGACGCCGATCTCGGTTTGCGGGGCGGCGACCTGCGGGCCGCTGAGCGGACCTATCAGCTTCTCGCCCAGGCCACCGGCCGCGCCGGGCGGCGGGACCATCCGGGCAAGGCGCTGCTGCAGACCTACGCCCCCGAGCATGCGGTCATGCAGGCCCTCAAGGCCCAGGACCGCGGCGCCTTCGTCGCCGCCGAGATGGCCGAGCGCGAGATGGCCGGCCTGCCGCCGTTCGGCCGGCTGGCGGCGGTGATCGCGTCCGGGACCGACCCGGTCCAGCTAGGCCTTCATGCGGACCATGGCCGAGGCGGCCCCGAACGCGACCGGCGTCGAAGTCTATGGCCCGGCGGACGCGCCGCTTGGCCTGATCCGCGGCCGCCGCCGCAAGCGGTTCCTGGTTCGCGCCGACCGCGGGGTGGACCTGTCGGCCTACATGGCCACTTGGCGGGCGCGGGTGAAGCCGCCCGCCAGCGTCCGGGTCGCGATCGACATCGACCCCTACAGCTTCCTGTAGCGGGCGCGGCTAGTGCCGCGTCTCCCCCGAGCCCGCTTTCTCCCGTTTGGCCGCCGCGTTGCGGGCGGCCATGTTCAGGCCTTCGACCAGGGCCGAGAAGGCCATGGCGCCATAGATATAGCCCTTCGGCACATGGACGCCGAAGCCATCGGCGATCAGCACCGCGCCGATCATCAGCAGGAAGCCCAGGGCCAGCATCACCACGGTCGGATTGCGCTGGATGAAGTTGGCCAGCGGATCGGCGGCGACCAGCATGACGCCGACGGCGACGATCACCGCCGTGATCATGATCGGCAGGTGATCGGTCATGCCGACGGCGGTCAGGATGGAGTCCACCGAGAACACCAGGTCCAGCAGCAGGATCTGGACGATCGCCGCGCCGAAGTTGGACGCTACGGTGGTCTTGGCGTCGAGAACCCCGTGACCGTCGCTCGGCGTGGTCTTCTCGTGAATTTCGGTGGTCGCCTTCCAGACCAGGAACAGGCCGCCGGCGATCAGGATCAGGTCGCGCCAGGAGAAATCGAGCTCGAAGGTCGGGTGCCCGTTGGCCCCGATGGGGCCGCTCCAGGGCAGGCTGAACACCGGGTTGGTCAGGGAGACGATGAAGGCCAGGGTCGAGAGCAGGGCCAGCCGCATGATGAGGGCCAGCGAGATGCCGATCCGGCGCGCCTTGGTGCGCTGATGCTCCGGCAGCTTGTTGGACAGGATCGAGATGAAGATCAGATTGTCGATCCCCAACACCACTTCCATGATGATCAGGGTGATCAGGGCCATCCAGGCCGCCGGATCGCCCAAAAGGGTGATGATGCTGTCCATCGTCGCGTCGTCTCCGAAACTGTGGGGACCCTTCTAGCGGATTGACGGCCGCCGCCTACCCCCGGCGAAATCGGTTCGCGGCGGCCGACCTGATCACCGGGCGCCCGATTTCCACACATTTTTCCTGCCGCTTTTTCAGGCTTAACCGCAACGGCGAACACCGGGCCGCTGCGCGCCAGCTCTTGTTTCGCGATGTTACAGAAGGTTTAGCCGCCATGTTCGCGTGGGACTGCAGCCCGAGAAAAAGTATCCGCACGTGCGAGACCAGATCGCCTGCCGGGCATTTTACAAGGCGAACAGCTTGGCTATGGGAATGTCCCGGCCGACGACCATAATATCCACAACGATGACCTATGGGGTTGCTCATCTTTACCGCTCAATGGTCGGGGCGGTGTCGGCGTTGCAGGAGGCTCGGCGGGGCGACGGTGCGTAAACCCTCTTTTCACTTCCTGTGAGGTAGGGTTATGACTTCGCCTGTTCGTCGGGGAGTACCCTTAACATGCTGAAACGGAAGAGGACCCTGTGGGGTTCCCTGGCCGCCGCGGCGGTTATGGTCCTTACCCCCGCGGGCGCCGTCGCCGACACCTACTGGCAATGCGTGCCGTTCGCGCGCCTGATTTCCGGCATTCAGATTTTCGGCGACGCCCGCACCTGGTGGCAGCAGGCGACCGGCCGATACAAGACCGGCTCCCAACCCGAGGCGGGGGCCGTGCTGTGCTTCAAGCCGACCGCCCGCATGCGGCTTGGCCATGTGGCGGTGGTCAGCCAGGTGCTGACCGACCGCATCGTCCAGATCACCCACGCCAACTGGTCCCCGATCGAAGGCTCGCGCGGCAAGGTGGAGAAGGACGTGACCCTGGTTGACGTGTCGCCGAACGGCGACTGGAGCCAGGTGAAGGTCTGGTACGACCCGACCCGCGACCTCGGCGGATCGACCTATCCCACCTACGGGTTCATCTATCAGGATGCGGCCGCTCAGCGGTTGGCCGCCTCGGGCTTCGCCCAGGTGCAGAGCACCGCCGTGGCCATGGCCCAGTCCGCCGCCAACCAGATGTCCGCGGCGATCCGCCCGGGGGCAGGGGCGCTGCAGATGCTGAACCAGGCCGCCGACTCCACCGACCGGATCGCCGCCCTGATCGCCGCCGCCACTCGCGGCGAGGCTCCCGGCTCCGACTGATCGCCCGGCCTTTCCAGGGCCGACAGGTATCTGTGCACGGCGCAACCGTTCCTTAAGCGCGTCGGGTGCAGGATGACGGGCAACAAGGCGCGTCATGTCGACCCAAGCTCAACAACATCATCTGGCGCTCGACGCCCAGACGCTGCGGGAAGCGGTCGAGGCGCACCAGCGCTACCTGGCCGGCCGCTCAGGCGGCCGCCGGCTGAGCCTGACCTATGCCGATCTGTCCAACTGCTCACTGGAGGGCGTGGACCTGCGCGAGGCGGACCTCGCCGGCGCGAAGCTGTCCGGCGCCATGCTGGCCCGCGCGAACCTTTCCAGGGCGATCCTGTTCGGCGCCGACCTGCGGGAAGCCGACCTGCGTCGGGTGAACCTGAAGCGCAGCGACCTGCGCGGCGCCTGCCTGCGGGGCGCCAACCTCGCCGGGGCCGAGATGGCCGGCTGCGACCTGCGCGAGGGCCGTATCGCCCTGCAGGACAAACTCGACGGCTTTCGTATCCTGCGGCACGAGCATCGCCCGGGCGAGCTCAACTACGCCGTCCTGTCGGGCGCCAACCTGGCCGGGGCCCAGATGGCCGGCACCGTCGCCATGGCCAGCGATTTCACCGACGCCAACCTCGCCGGCGCGATGATGGCCGGAGCGCGGCTGATGCGGGCGGTGCTGGATGGCGCCGACCTCTCCGGGGCCGACCTGGGTGGGGCCGACCTTACCGGCGCCTCGATGAAACGCACCGTCATCGCCGGGGTGAACCTCGACCACACGCGGCTCGACGAGGTGGATATGGCGGATGTGCTGCGCGCGCCGCCGCCGTTGGTCTATGTCGATGACCGGCCGCTCGACGAAGTGCTCGGCGAGCACGAGGCCTACTGCGATTCCGACGGCCGCCGCGGGGCGGTGATGAACCTGTCGGCGGTGGACTTCCGTCCCCTGCGCAGCCTGAAGAACCGGCGGCTGACCGCCCTGGTGGCCCCCCATTCCGTGTTCTTCGGGCTCGACCTGCAGGGCGTGCAGCTGCAGGGCGCGGACCTGTCCGGCTGCGACCTGCGCGGCGCGAACCTGAGGGACGCGGACCTGCGGGGCGCCCGCCTCGTCGACGCCCAGCTCACCCGCAGCGATCTGCGCGGCGCCCAGCTTGGGCCGCTGAAGATCTCGGAGGGACGCTACGTGCGCACCGATTTCAGCCGCGCCTCGCTGCGGGCCGCCGACCTGCGGGGCGCGAGCGCCAGCCGGGCGCGCTTTTTGGAAGCCGATCTCTCGCAGGCCCGGCTGGCCGGCTGCGACCTGACCCGCGCCGAGATGGAGATCTGACGCTTCAGAGGTTGTCTATGCGACAGCCCAGCGCCTCGCAGATGCGATGCGCGACGATCGTCCGGTGGCAGCCCTCCGGGTCGGCTTCATAGCAAAGCAGGGCGGCCCGCCGTTCGCCGGCGATCCGGGTCGCCACGCCCAGTTCGACCTGTGCGGCGGGCTCGGCGAGGTGGTTTTCGAAGATCGTCCGCATCTCGGCGATCCGGCCCTTGCGGGCGGCCTCGCGCCCGGCCTTCGGCGTGCCGAGCTGGCGCAGATGCACAGAATCGATGCCGGCGTCCTTCAGGCTCGCGGCCAGCAGGGTCTTGGAGAAGCCGGCGCGCCGTGACGCGGCCACCGCCCGCACGTCGATCAGCACCTCGATCCCGGCCTGCTTCAGCCGCTCGATGACTTTCGCCTGGGTCTCGCTCTCGTAGCCGATGGTCGCCAGGGGGTTCATATCCGGTCTCCACCTCGTGCGTCCGCTTTCCGCGTTATAAGGGCGCCGATGGACGTCGAGGTCGATATCGAGCCGCGCGTGCGCGACACGCCCCTCCCAGACCGCGGCGGCTCTGTTCGGGTCCTCGACTTCGGTGCGCCGGATCGGCCCGTGGACGTCGTCTTCTCCCACGCCAACGGCTTCAACGCGCGCACCTATCGGACGATCCTCGCGCCGCTGTCGGCCGAGCTGCGGGTGCTCGCCTTCGACATGCGCGGCCACGGCGGGACCGAACTCCCGGCCGAGGTGGCGGGACGCGAGGGCTGGACCCTTTTCCGCGACGACCTGATCGCCCTCCTCGTGGCGGAGGTCGCCGGGCCGGTGGTGCTGGCGGGTCATTCGATGGGCGCGACGGTCAGTCTTCTGGCGGCTGCCGCGGCGCCCGATCGCGTAAAGGCGCTGGCGCTGTTCGATCCGGTGATCTTCGACGCCGCCATGCTGACGCCGTCGGTGCAGGGCGACGGGCCGCTGGTCGCGGGTGCGTTGCGGCGACGAGCCATCTTCCCCAGTCGGGCGGCGGCGGTCGAGGCCTATCGTGGCCGCGGTGCGTTCCTGACCTGGAGCGAGGACCAGCTCGCCGACTATGTCGCCGCCGGGTTCCGCGACCTGCCCGACGGCCAGGTAATCCTGGCCTGCGCGCCGGAGTGGGAGGCCTCCAGCTACCGGCTGCACGCCTACGACCCCTGGGCGGCGTTCGCGCAGGCCCGCTGCCCCGTCCGCATCCTGAAGGCCGTGACCGGCTCCACCGCCTGGCTGGACGAACGGCTGGAGGAGATCGAGCCGGCGGGGCGCGTCACGGTGGAGACCGTACCCGGAACCACGCACTTCCTGCCCATGGAGCGCCCCGACCTCGTTCGGGCCGAGCTCCGCGCCGCGACCCGCTAGAGGCCGACGCCCTTGATCACCTGCGCACTTATGGCGGCCAGGGACTCTTCCGACAGCGAAATGAGCTTGCGCGTGTCGAGGTCGAAGGCGGCGGCGATCGACTGAGCGGCGGCCCAGGGACGGCCGGTGACGGGGTCGAGCAGCCAGTGCGCCATCCGTCGCAGGCGCGCGTCGGCGGCGGTCCAGGCCGAACGCAGCTCCACCCGGTCGCCCGCGTGGGGCCAGTCGAAATAGGCCAGGCGGTATTCCAGCGCCGCGCCGCCGATGCGGGCTCTGTCGCCGTCATTCTGCTGCAGGCCGGCGAACAGATGGGCGCCGCCATCAGAAATGCGGGCCATGAACAGTTCGGTGCGCATGCGGCCGAAGGCGTCGCAATCCTGGGCGCGCACCGCGCCCAGGGCCGTGCGTCGCAGCCCAAGGGCGGTCGCCACCTCCAGGCTGGCGCCGCTGACGGCGGGCTCAAAGGAAATGCTGCGTGGGCGGGCCTGCGGCGGGACCTCCACCCGCAGGGCCTCCGCGCGCCGCCGCACCCGCTCGGGCCACGGGAAGGCGCGGCCGTCCCGCGCCGTGACGTGGGCGACCACCACCTGGAATGTGGCGGCGATGTCGCCGGACGCATGGCGCATCACCAGCAGGACGCGAGCCTCGCTCTCGCCGATGTCCACCACGCCTGCGGTCATGGTCAGGGCGGCGCCCGGCCGGGCCTCGCGCAGAAAGCGGATGTGCTGGTCGCGGACCACCAGGGTCGCCCGGGCGGCCGGAGAAAAGGCGTCGCCCATGCCCAGTTCGGCGGCGACGCCGCCCAGGGCCTCCATCGACTTGGCGACATAGAAGCCGACGTTCAGGTGGCCGAAGGCGTCGCATTCCCAGCTGGCGACCCCGCCACGCCAGACTTCGACACCCGTATCGCTCACGTCCGCATCCCGCATGGCGCGCTTTTAAGGGCGCCCGCCGCGATGGGCTAGCGCTTGCCTTCGACCGGGTCCGCGCCTGCCCCGAGGCGGCCATCGGTGGTGGAGGCGGGCCCGGCGCCGTCGCCCGCGCCGGTGCGGGGCTGGGGATTGCCCGGCGGCTCAACGCCATCGTCGCGGCGGGCGGGAGGATAGCGTTCCGGGCCGGCGTTGTCGGGCGCGGCGTTCAACGGCTGGGCGGCGTTCGCTTCGCGACCGGCGGTCTGCACCTTGTCCCGGCTGGCCGCGCCACCAGGCTGGATATCCTGACCTTCTCGTTCGTCCGCCATCAAAGCCTCCTTGCGCCAGTCTGATGGGAAGCGCGAAGCGCGACGTGGCGTTCCGTCCCGGCGACGCCTGTGGCAGATTGCCGGCTTCGGAAAGGGCGGCGCATGCGCAAGGATATCCCGGCCGGTTCCGGCAAGGCGCTGGCCTGGCGGCACTCCGGCCTTGTGCGCGTCACCCACTGGGTCAATGCGCTGGCCGTCATCCTGCTGCTGATGAGCGGCCTGCAGATCTTCAACGCCCATCCGTCGCTCTACTGGGGCCAGGCGTCGACCTTTTCCCGCCCGTGGATCAGCATCGGCCTGGCGGAGCGCGACAACCGGCCGATGGGGGTGACGATCATCGCCGGCCGGGCGTTCGAGACCACCGGGGTGCTGGGGTGGACCGGGCCCGCCGGCGCGCGCGAGAACCGCGCCTTCCCGGCCTGGGCGACGATCCCCAGCTATCGCGACCTCGCCAGCGGCCGTCGCTGGCATTTCTTCTTCGCCTGGGTGTTCGCCATCAACGGCGCAATCTATCTGGCCGCCGGTCTTGCCGGTGGGCGGCTGCACCGGACGCTGGCGCCGACCCGGGAGGAACTGCGTCTCCGCCATATCTGGCGCGAGGTGGCGGCCCACATCCGCCTGCGGTTTCCTCGCGGCGAGGCCGCCCGCCGCTACAATGTTCTGCAGAAGGCGACCTACCTGGCCATGGTGCTGATCGTCGCGCCGTTGACGTTGCTGACCGGCCTGTGCATGTCGCCGGGATTCAACGCCGTCGCGCCCTGGATGCCGGAGATATTCGGCGGGCGGCAGTCCGCCCGGACGATCCATTTCCTATGCGCCGCGGCGACCGTGCTGTTCCTCGTCGTCCACCTGTTGCTGGTGGTGGCTTCGGGCTTCTGGAACAACATGCGCGGCATGATCACCGGCCGTTACCTGATCGAGACCGAGGGGGACCGTCCGTGACCCGGTTCAATCGCCGTGGCTGGCTGAAGACCTCGGGCGCGGGGCTGGCCGGCCTCTGGCTGGCGGGGTGCGACCGGCTGAACGCCAGTCCCGCGGTGACCGGCGTCCTGCAGAGCGCCGAGGGGCTGACCCGGCGCGCGCAGCGGCTGTTGCTGGACCGCACAGCCCTGGCGAAGGAGTTCCCGGCCTCGGCGATCTCGTCGGATTTTCGCGCCAACGGGTCGGTGGCCCCGTCGGACCCGACCTATGTCGCCCATGCGGCCACGGGATTCGCTGACTGGCGGCTGGTCGTCGACGGCCTGGTGGAGCGCCCGCTGGCGCTCACCCTCGCCGAGTTGCGCGCCCTGCCGGCGCGAAGCCAGATCACCCGTCACGACTGTGTCGAGGGCTGGTCGTCGATCGGCAAATGGACGGGGGTTGAGCTTGGATCGCTGCTCGAGAGGGCCGGGCTGGATTCGCGGGCCCGTTATCTGGTGTTCCATTGTGCGGACCACCTCGCGCCGGGGCCTGACGGCCGCTACTACGAGAGCATCGACCTCGTGGACGCCTATCATCCGCAGACCATCCTCGCCTATGAGATGAACGACGCTGTGCTGCCGATCGCGCATGGCGCTCCCGTCCGCCTCCGGGTGGAGCGGCAGCTCGGCTACAAGCACGCCAAATATGTGATGCGCATCGAGGCCGTGGCCGACTTCGGGCATATCGGCGGGGGCCGCGGCGGCTTCTGGGAAGACCGCGGCTATGAATGGTACGCCGGAATCTGACCCCTGATCGGCCGCGCCGCAGCATCGCATACAGTCCGCAGCGGCAAGGTCGCAATAACTGACAGAGCAGTCAAAAAGAAGCGACCAAGGGTCGCCGAACACCCCAACCCGTGACATGAATGACACAAATGGCAGCGCTGTCATGTTTGCATATGGCAGCGCTGTCAAAAAATGCGCTCGGCCGCTTGACCCCTTCGTCGGGCCGATGATACCGCTACCGTCAGAGGGGTTGTTCAGTATCGCTTAGCGGTCCGAGTAATCGGCGCGCCGGGTTGGTGCAGTGCAACAAATAAGCGACGTTCCAGTACGCCAATAAACAGGGGGAAACCATGAAGCGGCGTCACCGATTGCATATGTCTGCGTCCTTTGTGGCGATGTCAGCTGCGCTTTTTGCGGCCGGCCATGCCAATGCCCAGGCGTCGGACGTTGAAGAAATTGTCGTCACTGGTATTCGCGCGTCGATCCAGCAGGCGATCGAGATCAAGCGCAGCAACAGCGGCGTCGTCGACGCGATCGCCGCGGAAGACATCGGCAAGTTCCCCGACACCAACCTGGCGGAATCGCTTCAGCGCATTCCCGGCGTGGCGATCGACCGCAACAACGGTGAAGGCTCGCAGGTCACGGTCCGCGGCTTCGGCGGCGGCTTCAACCTGGTGACCCTGAACGGTCGCTCGATGCCGACCGCGAACGTTCAGACGGTCGGCACCGACCAGTCGGGCGACTTCGCCGGCGGCACCAGCCGGTCCTTCGACTTCTCGAACCTGGCGTCGGAAGGCGTCAGCGCCCTGGAGGTCTACAAGACCGGCCGCGCCGCCATCCCGTCGGGCGGCATCGGCGCGTCGATCAACGTTCGCACCCGTCGTCCGCTGGACGCCGAAGCCGGCCTGACCGGCAGCATCGGCGTGAAGGGGCAGTACGACACCGGCGTCGAGGAAAGCCTCGTCGACGCCAACAAGATCACCCCGGAACTTTCCGGCCTGGTGAACTGGATGGACGACGGCGAGCGCTTCGGCGTGTCGCTGTTCGGCAGCTATCAGCAGCGCAACTTCACCAGCCGCAGCGCGACGTCCAACGACTGGAACATTCGCCGCTACCGCGACTTCATCAACCCGGCCAACGGCTTCGTCCGCAATAACAATGCGACGCAGATCACCAACGCGCCGACTGACCCCAACACCCTGGTCGCGATCCCGAACGACAGCCGCTACCACTTCGCGGAGGGTGAGCGGGAGCGCCTGAACGGTCAGCTGACCGTGCAGTTCCGTCCCATCGAGACCCTGACCCTGACCGGCGACGCCTTCTACGCCAAGAACAAGGCGTTCGAGCGCCGGAACGACACCACCAACTGGTTCAACCGTCCGTTCAACCAGGTCACCTTTGACGATAACCCGACCGTCGCCACCGCCATCTTCCTTCAGGAAACCCTCAGCGGCGTGAAGGACGCGGGCTATGAGCAGCAGTACCGCGCCAATACCGACAGCCTGGAATCCTACGGCCTCAACGCCGAGTGGGAGCTGACCGAGCGCCTGCGGGTGAACATCGACGGCCACCTCTCCCGGGCGGACTCCAAGCCGGGCGCGCCGAACGGCGCCAGCGCCACCCTGGTCTCCATCGGGGCGCCGATCATCGCGTCGCACTCGGTGGACTACAGCGGCAAGGTGCCGATCCAGAACGTCACCATCAACGACGCCCTGCCACGCGGCAACGGCAACGGCCGCCTGGACATCGGCGACCTGGGCAGCCAGGTGGCCCGCACCTCGTCGCAACGCCAGCGGCAGGAGGTCAAGGAAATCCGGGCGGACGTGACCTGGGACCTCGACGACAACGGCAGCCGCTTCGACTTCGGGGCCGACTACCGCACCTCCAAGATGCGGCAGTCGAACATCAACACCGAGCAGCAGCTCGGCACCTGGGGCATCGGCAATCCGCGCGACGTCAGCGCCATCGCGGGCAACCTGGTCAGCGAGTTCTGCCTGGCCTGCGCCTTCGACAGCTTCGACCTGAACCAGAGCGGGGCGGGCCTCACCTCGTTCCGCGCCGACGCCATCGAGCTCTACAACGCCCTGTCCGCGGCCTATGTGCGGCCGGGCGCCTACAGCGCCGCCGGCAATCCGATCAACGTCACCGGCCAGAACAACAACCGGGTCGACGAGGACATCCTCGCCCTCTACGGCCAGGTCACCTGGAAGGGCGACATCGCCGGCCACGAGGCCAGCCTGGTCGCGGGGGCCCGCTACGAGCGCACCAAGGTCGACTCGGTCTCGCTGCTGCGCGTGCCGCGCGCCATCGCCTGGACGGCGGACAACGACTTCTCCGTGCGGGCGTCCAACGACTATCTGCCGGTTGAAGGCACCGGCAAGTACACCAACCTGCTGCCGGCGATGGACTTCCAGATCGAGCTCGTCGAGGACCTGATCGGCCGGTTCTCGTTCAGTCGGACCATCGCGCGGCCCGACTACGGCAACCTGTTCGCCTCCATCACCGCGGGCGCGCCGAACCGCCCGGTCGCCAACGGGGCCATCCCGCTCGGCACCTCCGGCAACCCGGACCTCGATCCGCTGATCTCGGACAACTTCGACGTCTCGCTGGAGTGGTACTACAAGCCCGGCAGCTTCCTGTCGGCGGGCGTGTTCGAGAAGCGAGTGAACAACTTCGTCGGCACGGGCACCGTGACGCGGAACCTGTTCGACCTGCGTGACCCGAGCTCCGGCGCAGCCGGCACCCGTTCGGGCGACGCGGTGGGAATCCTCAACGCCGTCGGCGCCGACCGCTCCGACGTCAACCTGTTCACCGCCACGGCCCTGATCCAGACCCTGGGCTCGGTTTCCGCCGCCCAGGCCGCCTTCCAGGCGAACCGTCAGGTTCTGCCTGGTGGCGGGCTCGGCGACCTGAACCAGGGTTTCGTCGACCAGATCCTGTCTCAGGTGGACATCGAGGCGAACGCCAGCGATCCGCTGTTCAACTTCCAGGTCTCGCAGCCGGTCAACAACCGCGCCGCCAAGATCCACGGCTTCGAAGTCGCCGGCACGCACTTCTTCGGGGAGACGGGCTTCGGCGTCGCCGGCGCCTTCACCTACGTCAAGGGCGACATCGGCTACGACATCTCCGTCGATCCGGGCACCACGCAGTTCGCGCTGCTGGGCCTGAGCAACACCGCGAACGCGACGCTGATCTACGACAGGGACGGCATCTCGGCCCGCCTCGCCTACAACTGGCGCGACAAGTTCCTGTCCAACGCCAGCCGCGGCGGTTCCCGCAACCCGGTGTTCGTGTCGGCCTTCGCGCAGGTCGACCTGAACGTCAGCTACGACCTGACGGACAACCTCGTGATCTCCTTCGAGGGCATCAACATCCTCAAGGAGAACCTGCGGACCTACGCTCGCGACCCGAACCAGCTCTGGTTCGCTCAAGAGCTGGACTCCCGCTACCTCGTGGGCGCCCGCTACCGGTTCTAACCCTGGCCGGCCGGACCAGGGCGAAGGGGAAAGGCCGCTGTTCGCAGCGGCCTTTTTCTTCGACACCGGCTTAGACTGAGCCCGGGTGTGCGCCGGGCCGGAAGGTAAGCATGATGAACAGAGTGCTGCTCAATAATGTCGAGCATGGGGACCTGCGGGTGGACGCCCGCCATGGCGTCGAGTTCGGCGACAACATCAACCAGGTGCTGATCTTCCCGACCGAGTTCGAGGATGTTCAGCGCGAGTATCCGATCTTCCTGCGCAAGGACGCCAACGGCGACTATCAGGCCGTCGCCCTGCTGGGTCTGGATCGCGACGAAAACCTGTTCCTGGACGCGACGGGCTGGCGGGCGCGCTATGTGCCGGCCGTACAGCAGCGGGGGCCGTTTTCGATCGCCCTGCAGGACCGCCCAGGCGCCGCGCCCGAGCCGATGATCCACATCGACCTGGATCATCCCCGCGTCAGCCGAACGGACGGCGAGCCGCTGTTCCTGCCCGAGGGCGGCAGTGCGCCCTACCTCAAGCACGTCTCCCGGGTGCTCGGCGTGATCTACGACGGCCTGGAGGTCGGCAAGCCGCTGTACGCCGCCCTGGAGGAGCTGTCGCTGATCGAGCCGGTCGCAGTCGAGATCAAGCTCAGCGACCGGGAGGCCTATGATCTGCCGGCCGTCTACACCATCGCCCACGACCGGCTGATGGCGCTGCAGGGGCCCGACCTCGAACGGCTGCACCAGTCCGGCCTGTTGCGGGCAGCCTACGCCGTGCTCTCCTCGATGGGCAATGTGGCGCGGCTGATCGAGCTGAAGAACCGCAAGCTGGCCCAGGCCTGAGCGTCGCCATGTCGGAGATCCTGCGGAAGACCGAGGTGATCGAAGGCCTGAGCCCGGACCAGATCCCCTTCGGCGACATCCTGGAACGGCAACGGCCGACGATCTTCAAAGGCATGGCGGTCGACTGGCCGCTGGTCCGCCATGGCCTTCAGTCGGCGGAACGGGCGGTGGCCTACCTCAAGTCGTTCTACAGCGGGCTGCAGGTTGTCGGCTATGTCGGGCCGCCGGAGATCAAGGGTCGCTTCTTCTACGACGCCGCGGTCACGGGGCTGAACTTCCGGACAGAGCGGGTGATGCTCGACACCTTCCTGGACCGGATGCTCGAGCGTCCGGAAGCGGCTGAGCGGCCGTCGCTCTACCTCGGCTCCACCGACCTCGACACCTACCTGCCGGGCTTCCGGGCGGAGAACGACCTCCGCCTCGGCCCCACCCTGTTCGGCGACAACCCTCCTCTGGTCAGCCTCTGGGCGGGAAACCGCACCATCGCCTCGGCCCACTACGACATGTCGAACAACATCGCCTGCTGCGCGGTGGGCCGGCGGCGGTTCACCCTGTTTCCGCCGGCGCAGGTGGAGAACCTCTACCCCGGGCCGCTGGAGCCGACGCCCGGGGGTCAGGTGGTCAGCATGGTCGATTTCGCCGCGCCGGACTTCGAACGGTTTCCGCGATTCCGCCAGGCCCTGGAGGCGGCGGAGGTCGCCGATCTCGAACCGGGCGACGTGCTCGTCTACCCGGCCCTGTGGTGGCACCACGTCGAGGCGCTGGACCCGTTCAACGTGCTGGTGAACTACTGGTGGAACGCCGCGCCTGCCTTCATGGACACGCCGATGAACACGCTGCTGCACGGGCTGCTGAGCCTGCGCGACCGGCCCGAGCACGAGAAGCGCGGGTGGCAGGCGTTGTTCGACTACTACGTCTTCGGACCGGCCGGGCGTGCGGCGGACCATCTGCCGGAAGCTGCCCACGGCAATCTAGGTCCCATGGACGCGCTGAAGGCGCGGCGGCTGCGGGCCTATCTGCTCAACCGACTGAACCGATAACAGGCAAGATCAGGGAGCGACGCCGATGCAGCAGGAACAGGTCGTGAAGCGGGTCGTGGTCGCCGGCGGCGGCTCGGCCGGCTGGATGACGGCGGCGGCCCTGTCCACCCAGCTGGGCCCGCTGCTGGACATCACCCTGGTGGAGTCCGACGCCATCGGCATCGTCGGCGTCGGTGAATCGACGATCCCGACGGCCCGCACCTTCGTCCACCTGCTCGGGCTCGACGAGAAGGAGTTCATGCGGGAGACCGGCGCCACCTTCAAGATCGGCATCCTGTTCGACAACTGGGGCGAGGTCGGCGACCGCTACATCCACTCCTTCGGCCAGGTCGGCAAATCCACCCTGCTGGCCCACTTCCACCATATGTGGCTGGAGGCGCGGGCGCAGGGGTTCGGCGGCGACCTGGGCGACTATTGCCTGGAGCTGAAGGCGGCCGAGGTCAGCAAGTTCTACACCAGCGAGAACCACGGCCTGAACTACGCCTACCACATCGATGCGACCCGTTTCGGCCGTTACCTGAGCAAGCGCTGCCAGGCGGCCGGGGTGAGGCGGGTCGAGGGCAAGATCGAACAGGTTCAGCAGAATCCTGAGACCGGCTTCGTCGAGGCGTTGGTCATGGAATCCGGCGAACGGGTTGAGGGCGACCTGTTCATCGACGCCACCGGCTTCCGGGGGCTGCTGATCGAACAGACCCTGAAGACCGGGTTCGAGGACTGGGGCCACTGGCTGCCGAACGACCGCGCGGTGGCCGTGCAGACCCGCAGCATCGGCCCGTCCGCGCCGCTGACCCGGGCCATCGCCCATAAGGCCGGGTGGCAGTGGGGCATTCCCCTGCAGCACAGGGAGGGGAACGGCTGGGTTTACTGCAGCGACTATATGTCGGACGACGAGGCGCGCGCCGCCTTCCTCGGCCAGCTCCAGGGCGAACTGCTCGCCGAGCCGTGGTTCCTGCGCTTCCGGCCTGGCCGGCGGCGCAAGGCATGGAACAAGAACGTCGTGGCCGTGGGCCTGGCGGCCGGGTTCATCGAACCGCTCGAGGCCACCTCGCTGCACATGATCATGATCGCGGTGACCCGCCTGTTGCAGCTGTTCCCCTTCAACGGCGTCAACGAGAGCCTGCAGAAGCGGTTCAACCATCTGGCGGACAACGAGATCACCCGTATCCGCGACTTCGTCCTGCTGCACTACAAGGCGACCGAGCGGACCGATTCCCCCTATTGGGACCGCTGTCGCACCCAGGCCGTGCCGGACTCGCTGTCGGACCGCATCGAGCTTTTCCGCCAGTCGGGTCAGGTCCACTGGATTCCCGGCGAGCTGTTCCAGATCGACTCCTGGCTGCAGGTGATGATGGGCCAGCGCATCCAGCCCGGCAGCTACCACTACATGGCCCGGATGATGCCGCCGGCGCAGCTGCGCCGGGCGCTCGACGATCTGAAGGGCAACATCGCGCGGGCCGTCGACCAGATGCCGAGCCATCACGATTTTGTCGCCCAGTACGCCGGAATCGAACCGTGATCGCCGACTACTGTATGCATCTTGTTGCGCAATCCCGTGAGGGTTGCGATGGTCCGACGCCGAACGTCGGCAAGGCGGCGCAACGACGCCGCGAGGGAAGGGAATTTATGAAGACCGCGTTTTATTTTGTCGGCGCTGCGGCTGCGGCGCTCCTGGCCGCGACGACGGCGGCCGCTCAGTTCGTTCCGCAGCCTGAGCCCTCGAACATGTCGGCGCCGCGCATGCCCGAGCAGTACTGGGCCGCCAAGCCGACCACGCCGACGCCCTATACGGCGCCGAACAAGGTGCACTGGAAGCTGTCGGAAATCCTGGCGTCGCACCGCGGCCAGACCGACTGGGTCCAGCCGCTGATCCGCAACGCCGAGCAGGAAGCCGATTACATCTCGCTCGGCGCCGGCAAGAAGACCAAGCCGATGATGTACGGCGACGACCGCGTGACCTGGATCGTCCAGGACGGCGCCATGCGCGTGAGCGTCGAGGGCCGCGAGCCCTTCATCGCCACCAAGGGCTTCATGGTCAGCATTCCGTTCCGCAACGTCTATTCGATCGAGACGGTTGGCGATAAGCCGTCCCTGCGCTTCGAGGTCCGCACCACCGGCTCGGTGCCGCTCTATCCCGCCTCGGTGACCCCGGACCCCTATCCGGGCCGCACCTATGTGAAGGTCACCGGCACCCCCGGCCCGGCCAAGATCGGCGCCGGCGGGTCCGAAAACCCGCTCTACGTCGACTTCCTCAAGGATGTCGCGGTGGGCGACAAGCCGCACAACGCCAAGTTCGTGTGGGACGACAACTTCACCTCGAACATCCTGCGCGGCCGGGCCGCCGCCTCGGTGCCGCCGGACACGGCCCTAGGCCACTTCCACGTCGACTGGACCGAGTTCTGGTTCATCATGGAAGGCAAGATCGGCTACAAGATCGAGGGCTTCCCCTACTTCGAGACCGAGCAGGGCGACGTGGTGACGGCCGCCGAGGGCCGCTGGCACCGCGCGGGCAACAGCCCGAACTCGCCGATGTCGACGCGCATCCCGTTCAATCCGCGTCCGCCGATCCTGCATAACTTCGAGCCGCCGGCCCACTAGGCCGTCGCGGCGAGAGCCGACCAGGGCTTTGGGGGCCCCGCGCGGGGGGGGGGCGCGGGGGGGTTAG
>JAEYTM010000147.1 GCA_023434015.1 Pseudomonadota bacterium
ATCTCGCGGCGACGTTCGGGGTTCATGGCGGCGAACCCTCGGCGGGCGCGGGGTTTACCGGAATCGACAGTGGCCATGGGGGTACGCTCCTAATCAGGCGACGACAGTGGGAGGTCTAGCGAGGGACCTGCGGCGGGCCGCCGGCCGGCAGGGGGAGCCGCATCGGGCGCGGACTTGTCCTGGGCCGGCCGGTTGTCCGGGACGGTCGTCGTGTCTGGCGTGGTGCGATCGGGCTCGGACATGGCGCCTCGCGGGGGTTCCGGTCTGGCTAACCCCCGAAGCGCGGCCAAGGTTGCGTGGAGAAGGCGCTATTCTGTGACAGCGCGATGAAGCGGCGACGCGACGGGCTGCCGTGGTCCTAGAGCGGCAACTCCACCCGCGCCGTCAGCCCCCCACGGGGCCGATTGACCAGGACCACGTCGCCGCCATGGCCGCGGGAGATCGAGCGCACCACCGCCAGGCCCAGCCCGATTCCGCCGGTCTGGCGGCTGCGCGATGGTTCGCGTCGGTAGAACGGCTCGAACACCCGCTCGGCGTCGGAGGCAGGTATGCCGGGACCGTCGTCGTCGATCTCCACCACCGCATGGGGTCCGTCGCGCAGCACGCGCACCCGGGCGCCGCCGCCGAACTTCACGGCGTTCTCCAGCAGATTGGCGAACAGGCGGCGCAGCGCCATGGGATCGCCGTGGAGGACGACCTTCTCGGTGGTCTCGACCACGGTGGCCGATCCGGTCTCGGCCATCTCGTCGCACAGGCTCTCCAGCAGCGACGAAAGCTCCAACGGCGTCCGCTCGCCCGGCCGGGTGGCGTCGCGCACGAAGGTCAGGGCGGCCGAGATCATCTCCTCCATCTGGTCGATATCGGCGGAAATCTTCGCGCGCTGCTCATCCGGCAGCCCCTCGATGCGGAAGCGCAGGCGGGTGAGGGGAGTGCGCAGGTCGTGGGCGATGGCTGCGACCATGGCGGTGCGGTCCTCGACGTAGCGGCGCAGCCGCTCCTGCATGTCGTTGAAGGCGCGTCCGGCCACGACGATCTCGGTCGAGCCCGCGACTTCCAGCGGCGGCGCCCGCGGATCGCGCCCGAGCCGCTCGGCCGCGTCGGCGAACCGCTTGAATGGCGTCGAGAGCCGCCGGGCGAAGATGTAGGTCAGCGGTGCGATGGCCATGGCCGACAGCACGAACCAGATGAAGATGCCGCGCTGCCAGGGATTCAGGCCCAGCCCGGGCTGCGGCCGCACGGCGCGCCAGCGCCCGTCGTCCTGCTGCACCGCCACTTCGAAGGGCTCGACCAGGAAATGCTCCTCGCGCACGCCCTGGCGCTCCAGCCGGTCGCGCAGCGTGCGGAACACCCGCCGGTCGGTGAAGGGGCTGGGGTCGGTGGCGATGACCACCCGCGACTTGTCCACCCCCAGGGAGGCGGCCAGCTTGCGGCGGATGATCGGCGCGGCCCGCCAGTCGCGCGACGGCTTCGGCGGCTCGGCCAGCATGCGGATCTGCAGCGGCTTGCGCTCGGTGAAGGTCGGCCCCTGGCCACGGAACGCCTGCTCGATTTCGCTCAGCCGATAGAAGTCCGGCGTCGGGGGAGGCAGGTTGAAGATCAGCAGCAGGCTGATCGCCTGGGCCGCGACCAGCGCCAGGCCCGTCAGCGTCAGGAGCTGGACGAACAGAGAGGCTTCGGGCCGGGCGCCGCGCGTCTTCAAGTGCGTCGCACCTTGGCGGTGAACATGTAGCCCTCGTTGCGGACGGTCCGGATCAGGTCCTGGCCGCCGCTGTCGTCCAGCTTGCGGCGCAGTCGGCTGATCTGCACGTCGATGGCGCGGTCGAAGGCGTCGGAATCCGGCCCACGGGCGAACTCCAGCAGCTGGTCGCGGGTCAGCACGCGCTGCGGCCGCTCCACGAAGGCGCGCAGCAGCGAGAACTCGCCGGAGGACAGATTGACCACCACGCCCTGGGGCGAGCGCAGCTCGCGGCGCACCAGGTCCAGCCGCCAGCCGGCGAATTCGCAGCCGGCTGTGGTCGCCGAGCCGTTGGCCCGGTGCTCGGCCCGACGCAGCACGGCGCGGACGCGGGCCAGCAGTTCGCGCGGGTTGCACGGCTTGGGCAGATAGTCGTCCGCGCCCAGCTCCAGGCCGACGATCCGGTCGGTGTCTTCGCCCATCGCCGACAGCATGATGATCGGCGGCGCGCCCTCGCTGACCGCCAGCCGGCGGCAGATCGCCAGGCCGTCCTCGCCCGGCAGCATGATGTCCAGGACGATCAGGTCGACGGGGCCGCGCTCCAGGGCCTGTTCCATCTCCTGGGCGTCGCCGGCGGTGTCGACGCGGAAACCGTGCTTGCCCAGGAAGTCGGACACCACGTCCCGGATGCCCGGGTCGTCGTCCACCATCAGGATCCTGGCGCCCCCCGGCGTCATGTCACTCTGCAACTCCATGCGGCCATTGTCGGCCCCGGGCGTAACGCGCACATTTCCCGGCTGAAATCACCTCTGCGCCAAAATCCCGCCGGCGACAAACGGGTTGGTGCGTCCTGGCGCGATGATCCCCAGGTTGGGCCCCCATAAGAAAAGGCCCGGGGCGAGCCCGGGCCTCTGCAATGGATCAGTCGACTCCCGGCAACGGCGGCACCGGGCCAGGCGGCGCGTCCCGGTCCAGCTCGTGGACCTCGGTCAGGCCGCGGCCGACGTGGCTCTTGCGGTAGCCATAGAG
>JAEYTM010000180.1 GCA_023434015.1 Pseudomonadota bacterium
CGCCCGCCCATCTCTGCCCCCCTGATCCAGTTGCCCGCTGAGGCGTCGAATCCCTGCGAGCTCAACCTGCTGCCGCCTGTCCCCACCCGGGCCGATCTGGAGATCGGCTACACGACCCGCGGCGCGCAGATTCTCGCCTGCGAGGCCGCCCGACGGCTGGCGGTGGAGACCCACGCGGCCGAGCACGCGCTGGAAAGCCGCGCCCTGGGGCGGCGATAGGAAGGGTGATTTTGGGAGAAGGGGTCCCCCCGATCCGGGCAGGATCGGGGAGACATGGTGCCGCCGGGCAGGATTGAACTGCCGACCTCAGCCTAACCAAGGATGCGCTCTACCACTGAGCTACGGCGGCGAAGGCGCGGGCTATAGCCAACACCGGCCGCCGCGTGAAGCCCCAATCGGCGGCGATCGTTCTTGACCCGGCCCCAAGCTCGCCCCACCCCTAGGGGAATGACGTCGAAAGACCCCCCTGAGAAAGCGGCCCCCGCCGGGCGCGAGGCCAAGCTCGCCCAGGCGTTGCGGGCGAATCTCCGACGCCGCAAGGTCGTGGACCGCGAATCGCGACCGGATCGAAGACCGACGACCGGTCATGACGCCGACGGTCTTTCGCCGGGTCCGCGCGCACGCTAGATAGCGTTTCCAGGGTCGCCCTCTCGCGTCACGCACCGGGCAGCCGTTTCGAAGGATTGGGATTGGACCGCATCGCCATCAACGGCGGCGCGCGGCTGAAGGGAGAAATCCCGATCAGCGGCGCCAAGAACTCGGCCATCAAGCTGATGGCGGCGAGTCTGCTGACCGACGAGCCGCTGCGGCTCACCAACATGCCGCGGCTTGCGGACACGCGCTTCCTCGGGCGACTGCTGCAGCGCCTGGGCGCAGAGGTCATCGAATCGAACGGGCCGGACGGCGCGGAAACCCTGCTGACCACCCGCGAGATCGTCAGCGGCTTTGCGCCCTACGATCTGGTCCGCCAGATGCGGGCTTCATTCAACGTGCTGGGTCCACTGCTGGCGCGGACAGGGCAGGCGAAGGTTTCGCTGCCCGGCGGTTGCACCATCGGCGCACGGCCGGTGGACCTGCATCTCAAGGCGCTCGAGGCGCTCGGCGCCCGCATCGACCTGCACGAGGGCTATGTCTACGCCCAGGCCCCGCGAGGGCTGCGCGGCGGGCTGATCGAGTTTCCGTTCGTTTCGGTGGGGGCCACCGAGCACGCGCTCCTGGCCGCCGTCCTGGCGCAAGGCGAGACGACCATCACCCAGGCAGCGTGCGAGCCGGAGATCACCGACCTGGCGGAGTGCCTCAACAAGATGGGCGCCAAGGTCTCCGGCGCCGGCACGCCGACCATCCGGGTGCAGGGCGTCGGCCGGCTGTCCGGCGCGACCCACGCGGTGCTACCGGACCGGATCGAGACCGGCACCTACGCCCTGGCCGCGGCGATGGCCGGCGGCGAGGTGCGCCTGACGCGCACCCGCAGCGATTTCATCCAAGCCCTGATCGACAAGATGGTCGAGGCTGGGGTCGAGGTCGTCAGGCACGACGACGGCATGACCATCAAGCGGGGCGAGGGGCGGCTGAAGGCGGTGGAGATCGAGACCGATCCCTATCCCGGCTTCGCCACCGACCTGCAGGCGCAGTTCATGGCGCTGATGACGCTGGCCGAGGGCGAGAGCGTCATCAAGGAGACGATCTTCGAGAACCGGTTCATGCACGCGCCGGAACTGATGCGTCTGGGCGCCGACATCACGGTCCAGGGCGGCGAAGCGCGTGTGCGCGGCGTCGAGTCGCTGGACGGGGCGCAGGTCATGGCGACCGACCTCAGGGCGTCGGTCAGCCTGGTGATCGCCGGCCTCGCCGCGCGCGGGGAAACGGTGGTGAACCGGGTCTACCACCTCGACCGCGGCTTCGAGCGGCTGGAGGAGAAGCTGTGCGCCTGCGGCGCGCAGGTGCGTCGCATCAAGGGCGACGGCGACACGGGCGAGGAGGACTGACCGGCATGGCCGAGACAGCGCCCCTGCGTCTGCTGGCGCAGGACGCCGCCGACCTGCAGGTCATTTCGGCGGCTGTGCAGGACGCGGTCGCCAAGGTCGGCGACATCGCGTTCGAGCCGAAGGCCCGGCGGCTGACGGTGGCCTTCAACCGCTATCGCTGGGAGGCCGGCGGCGGCCAGCGCGTACGCTCGGCGGTTCAGCTGGGCGGCGTTCTCGGGCTTCAGTTCCGGAAGATTCGCCGCGGGGCGCCAGACGCAGTGCTGAACCTGCTGGCCGTGACCTTCGAACCGGGCGAGGCCCCGGGCGGCGTGGTGACCTTCAGCTTCGCGGGCGGTGGGGACATCCGCGCGACCGTGGAATGTGTCGAAGCGGTCCTGGCCGACGTCTCCCGGCCCTGGCCGACCTCACGCAAGCCCGCACACGAGTTCTAGTTTCCATGCGCCGTTTTCGCTTTGAGGATTCCGGCTTCCAGGCCGCCTTCACCGATTTTGTCGAGGCGCGGCGGGGTGCGCCCGAAGATGTCGACGCCATTGTGCGCGACGTCCTTGCGGCCGTGCGCACCGAGGGGCTTCCGGCGCTACTGCGGTTCGCGCGGGAGTTCGACAAGGTCGCGCTGGACGAAACCAGCATCCGCGTCACGCCGGAAGAGATCGCGGCGGGCGCCGAGGCCTGTCCGCCGCAGGTTCGCGACGCCATCGCCTTCGCGGCGGACCGGATCCGCCGCTATCACGAACGCCAGCGTCCCGCCGACCAGCGCTTTGTCGACGACTGCGGCGTCGAACTCGGATGGCGTTGGACGCCGCTGGAAGCGGTCGGCGTCTATGTGCCGGGCGGTCGCGCGGCCTATCCCTCCACTGTGTTGATGAACGCCGTGCCCGCGGCCGCGGCGGGCGTCGGTCGCATCGCCATGGTGACGCCCCCCGGTCGCCTGCAGCCAGCGGTCCTGGCGGCCGCACAGGCGGCGGGCGTGACCGAGATCTGGCGGGTCGGCGGCGCTCAGGCCGTCGCCGCCCTGGCCTACGGCGCAGGCCCGATCCGTCCCGTCGACAAGATCGTCGGGCCCGGTAACGCCTTCGTCACCGCGGCGAAGCGGCAGGTCTACGGTGTGGTCGGCATCGACGCCCTGGCGGGGCCCTCCGAGATCGTGGTCGTGGCCGATGCGGCGAACGATCCGGAGTGGATCGCCGCCGACCTGCTCTCCCAGGCCGAACACGATCCCGCGGCCCAGTCGATCCTCATCACCGACGACGAGGTCTTCGCCGCTCGGGTAGAGGCGGCGGTCGAGGCGCAACTCCTCACCCTGGCGACCGGCGCCGACGCGGCGACGTCCTGGCGCGACCACGGGGCGGTGGTGATCGCCCCGCTGGATGAGGCGCCTGGCCTTGTGGACCGGATCGCGCCCGAGCACGTCGAATTCGCGCTGGACGCGCCGGAACGGCTGGCCGACCAGGTCCGCCACGCCGGGGCGATCTTCCTCGGCCGTCACACGCCTGAAGCGATCGGCGACTATGTGGCTGGCTCCAACCACGTGCTGCCGACCAGTCGAGCGGCGCGCTTCTCATCGGGCCTGTCGCTGTATGATTTCCTCAAGCGGACCTCGATCGTCCGGTGCGACGACGCGGCTTTCGCCGCCCTGGGCCCCGCGACCGTCGCGCTCGCCGAGGCCGAGGGACTGCCCGCCCACGCCAGGTCGGCGGCGATCCGGCTTACCCAAGGCTGAGCGGAGACGCAATGCGACCTTGTTTTCGGGGTACGACCTGCGGTGAGCAGGACTGACGAAAGACAGAATGTGACGCCCGAAGCGACTCCGCAGGCCGCCTGGTCACGGAAACTAGCCGCCTATCGCGAGCCCCGGACGGGGCGGAGCATATTCGAGATCATCGTCACCGCGGGCCCGTTGGCGGCGATCTGGGCCACAGCCTGGTGGCTTCACGCCCAGGGCCTGTGGTGGGCGGCGCTGCTGCTGACCATCCCGGCGGCCGGCTTCCTCGTCCGTCTCTTCATGATCCAGCACGATTGCGGCCACGGCGCCTTCTTCAGCGAGCGCAGGGCCAACGACTGGGTCGGGCGGGTGATCAGCGTGCTCACCCTGACGCCCTACGACTACTGGCGCCAGACGCACGCGATCCACCACGCGACCTCGGGCAACCTGGATCGACGTGGACTGGGGGCGATCGAGATCCTGACCGTCGCGGAGTACCGCGCGCTCTCGCCCACCCGCCAGCTTGGCTATCGCCTCTACCGCCACCCGCTGGTGCTGTTCGGCCTTGGTCCTGCCTTCGTGTTTTTCCTGATGCAACGCCTGCCGGTGGGGATGATGCGCAGCGGCTGGCGGCCCTGGGCCAGCGTTCTCGGCAACAGCATTGCGATCCTCGTCGGCCTCGGCGCGCTGGCCTGGCTGTTCGGCGTGGCGCCGGTGCTCGTGGTGAACCTCGTGACCATGCTGCTGGCCGCCACCATCGGCGTGTGGCTGTTCTACATCCAGCACCAGTTCGAGGGCGCGGTATGGACCCGCAACGGCGAATGGAAGCGGGACCACGCGGCCCTGTCCGGCAGTTCCCACTACGACCTTCCGCCGCTGCTGCGCTGGTTCACCGCCAATATCGGCATCCACCACGTGCACCATCTGTCGAGCCGGATACCGTTCTATCGTCTGCCGGCGGTGCTGGAGGCGCATCCGGAGCTCAAGCCGATGAGCCGGGTCGGCCTGTTCGAGAGCTTCCGCTGTGCGCGCCTGGCGCTTTGGGACGAGGCCGACGGCCGCCTGGTTTCCTTCCGTGAGTTACGCGCGGCCTAGAAGCGCACGCCCTTTATTCGCGTCCGCCAACGCCCGGCCCCTGCGCCGGGCGTTTTTTCATATCTGCGCCGCGGCAGGCGCCTGGCGGGATGACGCGGACGGCGCGAGGTCCTAAAGCGTTGGCACGCCCCCGCTGCGAACCATGGCTGACGACGACCGCAAGAATCACCGCCTGCAGACGGTCGAGATCGACGAAGAGTCGCTCGGCGCAGCCTCTCGCGATCAGGAGCAGGAGCGGCAGATCGCCGTCTTCGACCTGCTGGAAGACAACTATTTCCGACCGGAAGGCGGCGAGGGCGGCCCCTACAGCCTGCGCATGGGGCTGGCGGAAAAGCGGCTGGTGCTGGATGTCGCGGGCCCGGCCTACGAGCGGCGCCACATGCTGTCCCTTTCGCCCTTCCGGGGTCTGATCAAGGACTATTTCCTGATCTGCGAGAGCTATTATCAGGCCATCCGCAACGCCACGCCGGGCCAGATCGAGACCCTGGATATGGGCCGGCGAGGGCTGCACAACGAGGCGTCGGAGCTGTTGCGAAGCAGGCTGGCTGGCAAGATCGACATGAATCTGGACACGGCGCGGCGGCTGTTCACGCTGATCTGCGCTCTCCACTGGCGGTCCTGACCCGCATGGACGATCCCAAGGCGCTGGGCGCAGTGCTGTTCGCCTGCAATTTCAATCGGGTCCGCTCGCCCATGGCGGAGGCGCTGCTGAAGCGTTTCGCGGGCGACCGGATCTTCGTCGACAGTTGCGGCCTGAAGCCCTCCTCGCTCGACATCAGTTTCCCAGGCGACGATGGCGGGGGCGTCGATCCTTTCGCCCGCGCGGTGATGGAGGAGATCGGCGGCGATCTGTCGGCGCATCGGGCCAAGACCTTCGACGAACTGGAGGATGCGTCCTTCGATCTGGTGATCTCGCTGACGCCTGAGGCGCAGCACCGCGCCGTCGAACTCACCCGGGGGCGGGCGGCCCAGATCGAGTACTGGCCGACGTTCGATCCTACGCTCGTCGAAGGCGCGCGAGACGCCCGCATGGCGGCGTACCGGGAGGTGCGCGATGCGCTGGCGGCGAAGATTTCCGCCCGCTTCAGGCCCTAGGCGGCCCTCCCCATCGACCTTGACGCATGCTGTGCGCTATAAGGCGGCCTGTTCACGGCTCGCGACCTGGCATAAAGGGCGCGAGCCGTCGTCGTTTTATTCCGTTTGGGAGCCTGCATGGCCAAGGAAGAACTGCTGGAGTTTCCGGGGACGGTCAGTGAGGTCCTGCCCAACGCGACGTTCCGCGTGAAGCTCGAGAACGATCACGAGATCATCGCCCACACCGCCGGCAAGATGCGCAAGAACCGCATTCGTGTTTCGGCCGGGGACAAGGTGCTCGTGGAAATGACGCCCTACGACCTCACCAAGGGCCGCATCACCTTCCGCGTTCGCTAGGGCGAGCGGGCGCTTGTCGCCGGGTTCCTCTCAGCGCCTGGTGTTGGCTTCAGCAAGTCCCAGGCGTCTCGACCTTCTGCGCCAGATCGGGCTGGAGCCCGACGCCGTCGAGGCGGCCGAGGTCGACGAATCCCCACTGAAAGATGAAACGCCGCGCCTTCTTGCGCTGCGCCTCGCCGTGGCCAAGGCCTTGCGGGTCGCGGAGCGGGAGCGGGGGACGCATGTCCTCGCGGCGGATACGGTCGTTGCGGTGGGACGTCGCGTCATGCCGAAGGTGGAATGCGACGCGGAGGGCCGGGCCTGTCTTGAGCTGCTCTCCGGCCGCGCCCACCGGGTCCTGACGGGGATCGCCGTCGCAGCGCCGGACGGTCGCGTGGCCCGCCGCCTGGTGGAAAGCCGGGTGCATTTCCGCCGTCTCTCCTCCCAGGACATCGATGAATATCTCACGACCGGCGAGGGTCGGGGAAAGGCGGGCGGCTACGCCATCCAGGGGCGCGCGGGGGCGTTCGTCGTCAGCCTGCAGGGGTCCTACTCCGGGGTGGTAGGTCTACCGCTTTACGAGACCGCCAACCTCCTGACCGGTCTGGGGTATCGTCTCCCATGAGCGCGCGTCGCATATTCCTCGATCGTGGGATCGGCGAGACCCGCGGCGTCGTGACGCTCGACGGCCGTCCGGAGCGCCTGATCCTGCGCCGGGACGAAGACGATCCCCGCCTGCTTCTCGGCTCCCGCCTTGTCGCCCGCGTCGCGAGTCTTGAGCCAGCCCTGGCCACCGCCTTCCTCGACCTGGGGGAGGGCGCCGAGGCGATTCTCCCCTTCCGGCCCGACTCGCGGCCGGTTCGGGGGGAGGTGCTGGAGGTGGAGATCCGTGGCGAGCCGCGTCGCGGGAAGCTCGCCGTCGCCCGCCTGATCCAGCCCGCCGAAGGGTCGCCACGCATCCTGGAGTCCGCCGCCGACGTGGCCGCCGAGCTGCGCCGCCTGGTGAAGGACGAGCCGCTGGTGGAAGGGCCGCAGGCGCGCCAGGTCGCCGACGAGGCCGAGGCCGAAGCGCTGGAAATCCTCCATTCGCTGCCCGGCGGCGGGACCCTGGCCATCGAGCCCACACGCGCGCTCACAGCCATCGACGTGGATCTGGGCGAACGCAAGGGGGCCGACGCCAAGCGCGTCGCCCGCCAGGCCAATCTCGCCGCCCTGGGCATGAGCGCGCGGCTGCTGCGCCTGAAAGGGCTGGGCGGCATCGTGGTGATCGACCTGGTGGGGCGCGGCCATGACGGGACCGCCCTTATGGCGGCCGCGCGGCAGGCGTTCGCGCCCGACAACCCCGGCGTCGCCATAGGTCCCGTCGGTCGTTTCGGCACCATGGAGCTGTCCCTGCCGCGACGCTCTCGTCCGTTGGCCGAAATCCTTTGCCGGGAAGACGGCGCGCTCAGCGATCGCACGCTCGCTCAGCACCTGGTCCGGCGGCTCGAAGCGGAGGGTCTCGCCCAGCCCGGCGCCCGGCTGCGCGCCACCTGTGCGCCGGCGCTCGCCGTCAGGGCCGCGCCGCTGCTGGCGCGCCTCGCCGAAAAGATGGGCGCGCGGTTCTCGCTGCAGCCCGACCCCTCGATCGCGCGCGAGGGCTTCCGGGTGGGGCCTCTATGAGCGCCGCCAAATGCCCGATCTGCGGGAAGGCCGCCTCGATCGAGACGCGCCCATTCTGCTCGAACCGCTGTCGCGCCGTCGACCTGCAGCGTTGGTTCTCGGGCGGCTATGCGATCCCCTCCACAGGGGACGAGGCCGATCCGTCGGACGAAGTCGCAAACGATTAGCGGCGCCGCTGGACTTCCGGAATCCGCTCTTTTATAGACGCGGCTCCCGCGCTGGCGGGACTAGGCCTGGGTAGCTCAGTTGGTAGAGCAGCGGATTGAAAATCCGCGTGTCGGTGGTTCGAATCCGCCCCCAGGCACCACCTCCTCCACATTCCTTTTCCGTTCGGTCGCCAAGCTTGACTTGGCGGGCCTTCGACCGATGCGAATCTGCCACGCCTCGGGAGTTTCCGGGCGTTGGACGCCGTTCGCCGGCCACTGTGCCTTGAT
Organism: Pseudomonadota bacterium; assembly: GCA_023434015.1. Taxonomy (GTDB): domain Bacteria; phylum Pseudomonadota; class Alphaproteobacteria; order Caulobacterales; family Caulobacteraceae; genus Phenylobacterium. The sequence goes on from JAEYTM010000180.1 coordinate 8,289, forward strand.
CGTGGCTAGGGGGGTCTCTATCTCGCCATTGGCACGCCAGAACACTTTCGAGCCGGTGACTCGGAGGCGCGGGGCCTGAGCCCTGGCTTTCAACGAGCATCACTATTTCAAAGCACGTCGTGCGCCGGGCCGAATGCTGCACTGCAGCGCAAACCTTCGCTGAGCCAGCGCAATCCGCCAAGGACAAAGGCGCCCATCGTTTGTGCATCGCAGCATCGCTGTGGGCTCGGAACATATTCGTGCCGGCATGCGCGTCTCTGCCCCCTTGACGCGTTAATGAGGGGTTGCCAAAGGACCCGAGCCGCACGTCTAACATAGCGGTAAGACTTCGGGTTCCCTCGGGAGTCCGGGGTCGCTAAGCGCCTTCGAAACGCTAATCTCCACGTCAAGTTGGGGTAACGCGTTGCGGGTCCGGCGCAGCGACAGCGGCTCTGGCGTTCTGATCTCAAAAAGATCGGGACGGCGGGCTTGTTTCAACTAGGGTGGAGACGCTCTCGCGCGACGACCCTCCGGCCAATCGTGCTAGACCAACCAGGAACTGGCGACAGATGCTCGACAACAAACGCAAGACCCCTTTCATCGCTCTCGTCGGCGCGCTTGCGCTGATGGCGAGCGCGCCGGCGTTCGCTCAGGACGCCGCCGCCCCCACCGCTCCGGCGGTCGCTGACGCCGCCGCTGCTCCGGCCGCTGACGCCGCCGCTCCTGCCGCTCCCGCGGCCGAAGCGGAACCCGAAGCTCCGCCGACCATGGCGCACGGCGGCCAACTCGGCGTCGGCACCATGTTCATGGACTCCGACCCCGTCGTTAAGACGATCATGATCGGCCTGGTGCTGGCCTCGATCTTCTCGTGGACCCTGCTGCTCACGAAGATGCTCGAGTTCAAGTCCCTGAACCGCGTCAGCGACAACTTCCTTGAGCAGTTCCGCGGCGCCAAGTCGATCAACGACATCAACCGCATCGCGCTCGCGGAAGAGTTCGACGGCAACCCGCTCGCCGACATGGCCGCGGCCGCCGCCCAGGAGATCGAACTGTCCCGTCAAGCGGGCCTGCAGATCGCTGGCGAACACCGCGACTCGACCCTCAGCCGGGCTTACGCCGCGGTTGGCGCCGTCCAGGCCTCCCTGGTTCGCCGCCTCTCGAACGGCATGCAGTTCCTGGCCTCGGTCGGCTCCAACGGTCCGTTCATCGGTCTGTTCGGCACCGTCTACGGGATCATGAACTCGTTCATCGGCATCGCGAACACCAACACCACCAACCTGGCCGTCGTGGCGCCCGGCATCGCCGAAGCGCTGCTCGCGACCGGTCTGGGCCTGTTCGCCGCTATCCCGTCGGTTATCTTCTACAACTACTTCCAGACGCGGATTTCGGCTTACGGTGCGCGGACGGAAGGCTTTGTGGCTGAACTGATGAACGCGATCTCCCGGCAGCTCGACAAAGGAGCGTAAGCCACATGGCGGCCAAACTCTCGGGGTCCGGGGGCGAGGGCAAATACTCGGAAGATCAGAACGCAGATATCAATGTCACTCCCTTCGTGGACGTGATGCTGGTTCTTCTGATCATCTTCATGGTCGCGGCTCCTATGGCTGCCGTGACCGTGCAGGTGGCTCTGCCTCCCGCGGTTGCCCCCCCAGGCGTGAACCCACCGAAGCCGGTGTACATCTCGCTTCAGCAGAACGGTCGTGTCTTCATCCAGGACTTCCCCACGGACGTGGCCACTCTCGGCGACGACCTGCGGCGGCAACTGGGTGAGAGCCGCAACCCGACCAAGGAGCGGATTTTCATCCGGGCGGATAAGGACGTACTCTACGGCGAATTCATGGGCGTTATGAACATGCTGCAGGACAACGGGTTCTACAGCGTGGCCCTGGTCGGCGAAGATAAGTGAGGCGGGTGAAGCATGGCTGACACATCACAGCAGGCTGCTGCTCACCCCGTCCGGCATAACCCGTTCGACGAGCCGAAGCCCAAGCGCAGCAAGGGCGTCACGATCGCGATCATTTTGTCGATCATCGTGCACGGCGCGCTGGCGGTGTATCTGTGGAAGACGCGGTTCGAGCCCAAGTACAAGGAGTACTCGGACGAGATCACGGAAGTGGCGCTGATTAAGCCAGTGCCGCCGCCGCCGCCGCCTCCGCCGCCGCCGCCGCCGAATACGCCGCCGCCGCCGCCGCCGAAGCTGCAGCCCAGGCCGCCGGTCGCTATGCCGGATGTTCCGTCGACGATCCCGCCGCTTCCGGTTCCGCCGGTGCAGCAACGGATCGAAGTGCCGGAGCCCCCGCGTGCGCCGCCGCCGGAGCCGCCGCGTCCGTCGGTCATCACGAGCCCGGACTGGCTTCGCCGCCCGTCCGGCGAGGACATCGCCCGGTATTATCCGGAGCGGGCCCAACGGATGAACGTCGAAGGTCGTGCGACTATCAGTTGCTCGGTCAACGCGCGCGGTACGCTGGACGGTTGCTCGGTTGTCTCCGAAGAGCCTGAGAACCAGGACTTCGGTTCAGCCGCCCTGCGCATGAGCCGCCTCTTCAAGATGCGGCCCATGAGCAAGGATGGCGCCCCGGTCGACGGTGGAACGGTGCGGATCCCGATCCGCTTCGTCCTTCCGAAAGGCTGACGGCGACAAGCTGTTCAAGAACGAAGCCCCGGCGGCGAAAGCCTCCGGGGCTTTTTCTTTGTCCACGCTGCGGCTCCCGTGCTTGATCGCGCCTCTCAGCGCGACTAGAAGGGCCGCTCGCGATGCCGCCTTAGCTCAGTTGGTTAGAGCGCCGGTTTGTGGAACCGGAGGTCCTCAGTTCAAGCCTGAGAGGCGGTACCATCGCGCAGCCGAGGTTTCGGCTGAAGCACGTTTCCCACATGTGCCGGCGCCGACGCGATCCAGCCGGCCGGGGGGACATCGGGCGCCTCCGCCCTGGCCGCCCCTCAACCGCATCGGTGAAATTTCGGGCGCCTCGGCCGCTAGCCCGAGGCCGCGACCGGTCTCAGATTGCCGCCACCGCGCCGTGCGTGCACCGTGTCCATGCCCTTCGGGGCGTTTCCTCCCTTTGACTGGCCGCGCTCTCGGGCGCGGTCTTTTTTGCCGCCGCGGGCCGGCTGGCGACCGGCCAAGGGCGTGCTAAACGAGCACAGAGGTAGGCCGTTAGACGGCGGCGCCGGCGGGGGAGAGGCCGAGTGGTTCGACACAGACGGCCGGCGCGCGCGGCCGGACACGGCGCCTGAAGAAGAACCGGAACGCGCCGTGGTCTTCAGCTCGATCATCTTCATCTTCTATTTCCTGCCCGTGTTCCTGCTCGGGTACTACGTCTCCGGCTGGCGGGCCGGGGCGCTCCTGGTCGGAAGTGTGGCCTTCTACGTCTGGGGCGAGGGAGCCTACATCGCCCTGCTCGGCGGACTGATCGCCCTCAACTACGCCGGTTCGCTGTGGATCGCGCGCACGCCGGCGGGGCGTCGGCGTCTGGCGATTCTGGTCGGGCTGGTGCTGGCCGACTTCGGGGTCCTGGGCTTCTTCAAGTACGCCGGTTTCCTGGCCTCCAACCTGAATGCGGTGCTGCCCGGCGCGCCCGTCCCGGTGGTCGAGGTGGCGCTGCCCCTGGGCATCTCCTTCTTCACCTTCCAGCTGGTCAGCTATGTGGTGGATGTCCATCGCGGGTCGGTGAAGGTCGAACGCGATCCGATCCGGTTCGCCGCCTACATCCTGATGTTCCCGCACCTGATCGCCGGCCCGATCGTGCGCTACGCCGACATCCGGGACGAGATGCACGCCGATCGGCGCAAGGCCGGTCATATCGGGCTGGGCGTCCAGTACTTCATCGTCGGCTTGAGCCAGAAGGTGCTGATCGCCAACGTGGTCGCGCCGCTGGCGGACCATGCCTTCGCCGCCAGCCTGGCGGATCTCGGCGCCGTCGCCGCCTGGATTGGCATCTGGGCCTACAGCCTGCAGATCTACTTCGACTTCTGCGGCTATTCGAACATGGCCATCGGCCTGGCGTTCATGATGGGGTTCACCTTCCCCAAGAACTTCGACTACCCCTACCTATCGCGCTCGATCACCGAGTTCTGGCGGCGCTGGCACATGAGCCTGTCATCCTGGTTCCGGGACTATGTCTACATCCCGCTCGGCGGGAATCGGGGTGGGCGCTGGATGACGGTGCGCAACCTGCTGATCGTCTTCTTCCTCACCGGCCTGTGGCACGGGGCCGCGTGGCAGTTCATCGTATGGGGTCTCTATCACGGCGCCTTCCTGATGCTGGAGCGGTTCGGCCTTGGCCGCCTGCTCGAGCGCGCGCCCCGCGTGGCGGGCCATGTGTATGCGATCGGCGTCGTCATGGTCGGTTGGGTGTTCTTCCGCGCCGACAGCCTGCCGCACGCGCTGGGCTATATCGGCGCGATGTTCGATCCCGCACGGTTCGCCTGGGCGGACCTGGAGCTTCGGGTCCTCGCCGACGCGCAGGTGATCGGCGCGTTGGTGCTCGGCTCGTTGTTCGCCTTCCCCTTGCTGCCGTTCCTGCTCGAGCGCCTGCGGACGCCGCGGGCGGAGGCGCCCGGCGACGTTCCGGCCCGGCTCGATACTCGCAGCGTCCATGCTCTGCCAACGCCCGTGCTGGCGGTCGCCTTCCTGCTGAGCATCGCCCTGCTGATGGGCTCGACCCTCAACCCCTTCCTCTATTTCAGGTTCTAGGCCGTGCTCGCCTCACGCCTCCACTGGCGCCTCCTGGTCGGGACCATCGTCCTGCTGATGGCGGCCCTGCTGATCGCGCCGCGCTGGTTCCCGGCGCCGCAACTGGTGGAGAACCGCGTGCTGGCGCCGGCGCCGGCCCGACCGCAGGCGCTCGCCGAATTCGGCGCCTTCCGAAAGGCCGCCGACGCCTATGTGGCCGACAACTTCCCCGGTCGTCCGCACATGATCGGCGCGCTCAACCGGTTGCGGATGATGGTCGGGGTCAGCGGATCGGAGCGGGTGATCGTCGGGCGCGACGGCTGGCTGTATTTCGACGACGGCTCCCATCTGGGGGCCGTCCGCAACGCCCCGCCGATGTCGCCGCCGGCCATCGGCGACTGGCTCAGCTTCCTGGCGGGGGCCACCGAGGCGTACAAGGCCCACGGGGCCGGCTTCGTGGTCGTGGTCCCCCCTATGAAGGAGGTCATCTACCCGCAGCATGCGCCCAGTTGGTACGCTGGCCCCAGCCCCTACCGGCCAGCGCGGATGCTGCCGGCGCTGGCCAAGGCCGCGGGAGCCGGCGAGGTCCTCTATCTTCAGGACGCCGTGCAGGCTGCCACCCGCCGGGGCGAGAAGACTTACAGTCGTCACGACACCCACTGGACGAGCTACGGCGCCTATGCGGGCTATGCTGCCCTGATGACGCGCCTGCAGGCCATGGGCTTGGTCGACGAAGGCCCGCTACCGGTTTCGGCCTTCACCAAGGACTTCGGCGATCCGGCCGCGGGACCGCGCGACCTCGCCCTGATGCTGGGGGTCTCCAGTTTCGTCGATGTGGATTTCCCCACGTTCGCCAACCCCGCGTTCATGGCGCCGGTGAAGCTGACCTATCTGACGGACAAGCACGACTGGACCGCGCCCCTGGTGCTGGACACCGGGGCGGTCGGAAAGCCGGTTCTGATGATGCGTCGGGATTCCTTCTCCACCGCGCTCGTGCCGTTCCTCTATCCGCATTTCAGCCGCCTGGTGCTGACCCACACGGAGCACCGCGACTGGCCGCAGGACCTCATCGACCGCTACCGGCCCGATGTCGTCATCCTGCAGGTGATCGAGGCGGGCCTGCCGGTGGCGGCCAGTGCGACGCCGCCGCCTTCGGCCGAGGCGGCCGCGCGGATCGAGGCGGTGGTGCGTAACCTTCCCGCATCGGCGCCGGCCCATGCCGCGCGGCTGTCCGAGCCGCGCCCCCGCGAGCTGAAGACCATGCAACGGGCGCGGCTCACGGACCGCTGCAACATCGAAGTGGCGAGCCTCGCACGAGCCCTCGGTGGGCAGAGTGTGCTGACGGTGGGCGGCTGGATATTCG
>JAEYTM010000288.1 GCA_023434015.1 Pseudomonadota bacterium
GTGTCGGCGTTGATGTTGTAGGTCTCGCCGCTTTCCGAGACCCCGATGGGGGCGACCACCGGGATGTAGTCCTCCTCGGCGTAGATCAGGGCTTCCAGCAGCTTGGGGTCGACCCGCTTGGGGTCGCCGACGTAGCCGAGGTCGACCATCTGCTCGGTGTCGGACTCCGGGTCCTTCTTGGTGCGGGTGACCTTCTCGACGACGATCAGGCGGGCGTCCTTGCCGGACAGGCCCACGCCGCGCACGTCGGCCTCGGCGCCGGCCTGGGTGATCCAGCTGGCGATCTCCTTGTTGATGGCCCCGGACAGGACCATCTCGGCCACCTCCATGGTCGCCTCGTCGGTGACCCGCAGGCCGTCGACGAAGGTCGACTTGACGCCGGCCTTCTGCAGCATGGCGGAGATCTGCGGGCCGCCGCCGTGGACCACCACCGGGTGCAGGCCGAGCATCTTCAGCAGCACGGCGTCGGCGGCGAACAGCTTGGCGACCTGTTCCTCGCCCATGGCGTGGCCGCCGTATTTGATGACCACGGTCTCGCGGTCATAGATCTGGATGTAGGGCAGGGCCTCGGCGAGCGTCTTGGCGGTCGCCCATCCCTGGCCTTGAGTGTCGTCGGTCACGGGCGAAGGCTCGGAGGTTGGATCGGAGCGCTCCGATAGCGGACCCCGGGGGGTCTGTCACCTTCGCCGGGGCCTAGACCCCGCAGGCGGCGAGAATCTCGGCGCGAAGCTCGGGGATGCCGGTCCCCTTCTCGGATGAGGTGGCGAGCACGCGGGGGAAGGCGGCCGGGCGGCGGATGATCTTGGCCAGGGTCTTGGCGGTGACGTCGGCCACGGCCTTGGCGCTGATCTTGTCGGCCTTGGTCAGGATGATCTGATAGGAGACGGCCGCGATGTCGAAGGCCGCCAGCGCCTCCTCGTCGACGTCCTTCAGGCCGTGGCGGGAGTCGATCAGCAGATAGGCGCGCTTCAGGTTCACCCGCCCGCGCAGATAGTCGCGGCCGAGGTTCTGGAACTTCTTGACGTCGGTGCGGCTGGCGCGGGCGAAGCCGTAGCCGGGCAGGTCGACCAGCCGCAGGGTGTCGTCGGCGACGAAGAAGTTCACCTCGCGCGTGCGGCCCGGCGAATTGGAGGCGCGCGCCAGGTGCAGCCGGCCGGTGACCGCGTTGATCAGCGACGACTTGCCGACGTTCGAGCGGCCGGCGAAGGCCACCTCCGGCATGTCCGGCGGCGGCAGGCCGGCGGTCGAGACCGCCCCCATCATGAAGTTCACCGGATGGGCGAAGAGGACGCGGGCGCGCTCGATCTCCGCGTCCGTGAAGGTCGCCGCCGGCTCGCTCATGAAACGGGCGCGGGCTTGCCGGTGAACTTGCGGATGATCCGGTCGATGGGGTTGTCGACCTTGAACCGGCGCATGATCACGTACTGCTGCAGGATCGTCAGCACGTTCGACCAGGTCCAGTAGATCAGCAGGCCGACCGCGAACGGGGCCATGATGAAGGTGAAGATCAGCGGCATGAACTGGAAGATCTTCTGCTGCACCGGATCGGGCGCGGGCGGGCTCATGGCCATGGTCAGCCACATGGTCACGCCATAGAGCAGCGGCAGCACGCCCAGGTGCAGCGGGCCGCCCAGCAGGCCGCCGATCAGCGGGGCCATCGCCGGGTCCCAGGGCGCCAGGCCGAACAGGTTCCAGATGGTCGTCGGGTCGCGCGCCGACAGGTCGTTCATCCAGCCGACGAAGTGGGCGTGACGCATCTCGATGGTGACGGTCAGCACCTTGTAGAGGGCGTAGAAGACCGGGATCTGCAGCAGCAGCGGCAGGCAGCCGGCGACCGGATTGACCTTCTCGCGCTGATAGAGGGCCAGCAGCTCCTGCTGCTGCTTGGCCGGGTCTTCCTTATATTTCTTGCGCAGCTCCTCCATCTGGGGCTGCACCTTCTTCATCTTCGTCATCGACTCGTACTGCTTGTTGGCGAGCGGGAAGAAGATCACCCGCACCGCGACGGTGAGCAGCAGGATGGCGACGCCGAAGTTGCCGACGTGGCCGAAGATGTAGGCGAGGAAGGAGAAGATCGGACGGGTCAGGAACCAGAAGTTCCCCCAGTCCACCGACCAGTCGAGGCGCTCGACGTTGAGCTGCTTGGAATATTCCCGCAGCATCGGGACGGTCTTGGCGCCGGCGAAGACGTGGGTGGTGTTGGTGACCTGGCGGCCGTTGGGAACGACGCGCGGCTGGCCGACGAAGTTGGCGTCGAACACGCTGATGCCGCCGGCGCTGGTCTCGCGGAACTGGCCCTGGACGGCGTCGCCCTGGCCGGGGATCAGCGCGGCCAGCCAGTACTTGTCGGTGATGCCCACCCACCCGCCGGTTGAGGCGAGGGCCGGGCCGCCGCCGTCCTTGGCCCACTTCTTGTACTTCACCTGGCGCAGCTTGCCGTCGAGCCAGCCGATGGCGCCCTCGTGGACGATCTGATTGGAGCCGAGTTCGGGCGGCACGCCCTGGCGCTGGACCGAGCCGTAGGGGGCGAGGGTGATCGGCGCGGCGCCGGTGTTGGCCACCGTGTCGGTCACGGTGAACATGAAGCGTTCGTCGACGGAGATGTTGCGGGTGAAGGTCAGGCCCTGGCCGTTGGAATAGGTCAGGGTGACCGGCTGGCCGGGGGCCAGGGTCGAGCCCTGCGCCAGGGTCCAGACAGTGTCGGCGTCGGGCAGGCCGGGGACGTTGGCGCCGGTCCAGCCGAGGTCGGCGAACCAGGCGAACCTGGTGCCCTCGGGGCGGAACAGCTCGACCGGCGGCGACTCGCGATCGACCGTCTCGCGGTAGTTCATCAGATACAGGTCGTCGATCCGCGCGCCCTTCAGCGACAGCGAGCCGGACAGCGCCGGGGTGGCGATCGGCACGCGCGGGCTGGCGGTGATGGCGCTCTCGCGGGTCACCTCGACCGGCGCGGCGGCGACCCCGGGCATGCCGGGCGCGCCGAGCGCGGCCGCGGCGTCGGGCTGCTGCTGCTGGCGCAGTTCGGCCTGGCGCTTCGCCGCCGGGTCCAGCACCAGCACTTGATAGAGCACGAAGAGGGCGACCGCGCACACGAGGAAGATGATCGTGTTGCGGCTGTTGTTGTCAGGCATCTAGGGCGCGAGGTCCGTCGAGGAAGGAGGAGGGCCCGGCGTCGCGGGGCTGTCGCGTTCGGCGGCGAGCCTTAACAGCGCGCTTTTCACATCGTCAAGCAAACGCGGCCAGGCGCGGGTGGTCACACCGCCACGGGCGATGAACACATAGTCGTAGCCCGGACGGGCGAAATCGGGAAGCAGCAGGCGGGCCGCCTCGCGCATCCGGCGCTTGGCGCGGTTGCGGACCACCGATCCGCCGACCCGCTTGGTGGCGGTGAAGCCCGCGCGGACCAGGGGCTGGCCGTCGGCGCGCGGACGCGCCTGGAC
>JAEYTM010000328.1 GCA_023434015.1 Pseudomonadota bacterium
CCTGCTGGCCGGCTTCGAGGCGGCCGACGAGGGCCGGATCCTGCTGGCCGGAGAGGACATCGCCGGCCTGCCGCCGCACGCACGGCCGGTGCACATGATGTTCCAGTCCTACGCCCTGTTCCCGCACCTCAGCGTCGCCCAGAACGTGGCGTTCGGGCTAAAGCAGCAAAGGCTGCCTAGGGACGAGATCGCCGCGCGGGTCGAGGAGATGCTGGCCCTGGTGCGCCTGCAGGGGCTCGGCCGTCGCAGGCCCGACCAGCTCTCCGGCGGCCAGCGCCAGCGGGTGGCCCTGGCCCGCGCCCTGGCCCCGCGCCCGCGGATCCTGTTGCTCGACGAGCCGATGGCGGCGCTCGACAAGAAGCTGCGCGAGGAGACGCAGTTCGAGCTGATGGACCTTCAGCAGCGCCTGGGCATGACCTTCATGATCGTGACCCACGATCAGGAGGAGGCGATGGTCCTGGCCGACCGGATCGCGGTGATGCGGGCCGGGTCGATCGTCCAGACCGGGCGGCCGGCCGAGATCTACGAGACTCCGGCCGATCGCTATGTGGCCGACTTCATCGGCGACGTGAACATCTTCGAGGGCCGGGTCGAGGCCGCCGACGGGCCGACCCTGCGCCTGGCGACCGACGACGCGATCCACGGCCTGCAGGCGCGCACCGATGCGCCGCCGCCGGTCGGAACCCCGGCCTGGCTGGCCGTGCGGCCTGAGAAGATCGCCGTCCATCTGGACCCGCCGCCGGAAGGCCCGAACCGCCTCGCGGGCCGGATACACGACATCGGCTACCTGGGCGACTGGACCACCTATGTGGTGGAGATCGCACCGGGCCGGACCGTGCGCGCCGCCCGCGCCAACGCCAGCCGGTTGGTGGAGCGCCCCATCGGCTGGGGCGACCCCGTCTGGCTCACCTTCGGCGCCGACGCCGGCATGGTGCTGCTCCGGTGAAGGGGCACCGCACAGGGCTGGCGGTGGTCGCACCCTATCTGTGGCTGGGCCTCTTCTTCGCCTTCCCGTTCGTTCTTGTGGGCAAGCTGTCGCTGTCGGACTCGGCCCTGGCGATGCCGCCCTATGCGCCGCGGATCGACTGGTCGGCGGGACTGGCCGGTCTCGTAGCCTTCGCGGGCGCCCTGGACCTGGAGACCTACGCGCGGACCGCCAGCGACCGGCTCTATGTCGCCGCCTACCTGTCGAGCCTGAAGCTGGCGTCGATCGCGACGGCCGTCCTGCTGGTGATCGGCTATCCCATCGCCTACGGGATGAGCCGTTTTCGGCCGGCCGTGCGCCAGGCGCTGGTCATGGCCGTGATCCTGCCGTTCTGGACCAGCTTCCTGATCCGCATCTACGCCTGGATCGCCATCCTGCGACCGCAGGGTCTGCTCAACGCGGGCCTCGCCGCCCTCGGCCTGCCGGCGGTGAACCTGCTGAACACCGAGGCCGCGGTGATCATCGGGCTGGTCTACGCCTATCTGCCCTTCATGGTCCTGCCGCTCTATGCGGTGCTGGAGCGCCAGGACGAGAGCCTGCTGGAGGCGGCCCAGGACCTGGGGGCGACGCCGACCCGCGCCTTCTGGCGGGTGACCTTGCCGCTGTCCCTGCCCGGCGTGGCCGCAGGCGCCCTGCTCTGCTTCATCCCGATGGTCGGGGAGTTCGTCATTCCGGACCTGCTGGGCGGCTCGGAGACCCTGATGCTGGGCCGTATCATCTGGACCGAGTTCTTCGCCAACCGCGACTGGCCGATGGCCTGCGCCGTGGCCATCGTCCTGCTCGCGACCCTCCTGATCCCCTTCCTGCTCCTGCAGCGCCAGCAGGCCAGGATGCTGACGTGAGACGCGGCCCCTCCGCCTTCAACCGCGTGGCCGTAGGCCTGGGTCTGCTGTTTCTCTACGCGCCGATCGCCCTGCTGGTGCTGTACTCGTTCAACGCCAGCCGTCTGGTGACGGTATGGAGCGGCTTCTCGACCCGCTGGTACGTGTCCCTGCTGCACAATGCGCAGATGCTCGACGCGGTGTGGGTGACGCTGCGGGTCGGCGTGATCTCCGCCACCCTGGCGACGGTCCTGGGGATGCTGGCGGCGGTCGCCCTGGTGCGCGGCGGCCGGTTCCGCGGACGGCTCGGCTTCTCCGGCATGGTCTATGCTCCGCTTGTGATGCCCGAGGTGATCCTCGGCCTGTCGCTGCTGCTGCTGTTCGTCAGCCTGGGCCTGCCGCGCGGCTTCTGGACGGTGACCCTCAGCCACGCCACCGTCACCCTCTGCTACGCGACGGTGGTGATCCAGGCGCGACTGGTCTCCTTCGACCGCGCGCTGGAGGAAGCGGCGCAGGATCTGGGCTGCACGCCGCTGGAAGCTTTCGTGAAGGTCACCCTGCCGAACATCGCTCCAGCCGTGGCGGCGGCCTGGATGCTCGCCTTCACCCTGTCGCTTGACGACCTTGTCATCGCCAGCTTCACCTCCGGCCCCGGCGCGACGACCCTGCCGATGCGGCTCTACAGCCAAGTGCGGCTGGGCGTGAACCCGGAGATCAACGCCATCTCCACCCTGCTGATCGGGATCGTCGCCACGGGGGTGATCGCGGCCTATCTGATCCAGCGCCGCCGCGCGGCTCCCTGAATCTTGAGTACGCGCCGGCTTGCGGGCCTGCTGAGAGGCTCCTAGGTTTCGCAGGTTGCGTGATGGTCGCCAGACCCTCTCTGGCGTCGCATCGACGCCTGGAAGGGAAGCCGCCGATGATCAAGGATCAGGCTGCATTCGAAACGGCGCTCGAACATGCCGCCGCCCTCTACTCCGATCCGGACTACAAGGGGCCGCGGTTCGACGAACAGCTCTCCGAACTGCTGGCCGAGATCGCCATGTTCGAGACGAGCCCCGCGCTCGGCCCGCGCGCGGCCATCTCCAACCTGCGCAGCCGAGCCGAAGCCCTGGTCCGCAAGGCCGCCGAGCTCCAGCCCGAGTTCCGCCTGAAAGGGCGAAGTTCTCCGTTCCCACAGGACGGCCACGGCGTCGGCCCGACGACCGGCGTGAAGCCGGCGGTCTGAGCGCCGGCTATGCCGCTACGCGCCTGGCGCGGACCAGACGGCGCCGCCGAACGCCTCCGGCACACGGCCTTTGCTCGGCCTCCGAAATAGGACATAGGGGACGCCAGCCGCGCCTGTCGCCGCTCGCCACGGCGGGCCGGGGACAGCGGCGCGCTGGCCGGATTAGCTCAGCTGGTAGAGCAGCGGTTTTGTAAACCGAAGGTCGCGGGTTCGATCCCTGCATCCGGCACCATCCATCTGTGGCGAGATCCCGCATGCGCCGCCTGAGCGTCCTTCCTCTCCTGATAATCGTCGCCGCCTGTTCGCGGG
>JAEYTM010000342.1 GCA_023434015.1 Pseudomonadota bacterium
GCCCACGCCCAGGCCTATGAGAAGGCCAACCGCGAGCGCCTGCGGCTGCTCGTCGACGGGCCGGCGGACGGCGCCTGGCTGGACGCCCTGGAGGCGCGGCTGGCCGAGGCCGGGGCGCTGATGGCTCAGGCGCGCGCCGAGACCCTGGCGGCCCTGCAGGCGGAGATCGGCACCCGCGGCGAGCGGCCCTTCCCCCAGGCCTCCCTCAGCCTGACCGGCGCCTGGGAGCAGATGGCGCGGGAGGGGGCGGAGACCGCCGAGATCGAAGCCCGGCTCGCCCGCGCCCTGGCCGAGGGCCGCGACCGCGACGCCGCCGCCGGAAGGGCGCTCACCGGCCCGCATCGCGGCGACCTGGCGGTGATCCATGCCGAGAAGGACCGCCCCGCCGCCGAATGCTCCACTGGCGAGCAGAAGGCGCTGATCCTCAACCTGGTGCTGGCCCAGGCGGCGCGGCTGGCGCGGGCCCCCGGCTCGCCCGGCCCGATCCTGTTGCTCGATGAGGTCGCCGCGCACCTCGACGCGCGCCGCCGCGCGGCCCTGTTCGACGAGATCGAGGCGCTCGGCCTGCAGGCCTTCCTGACCGGAACCGACGAGCACCTGTTCGAGGATTTCCAGGCCCGGGCGCAGGGGGTGAGGGTGGAGGCGACGGGCCTGACGCCTCTGGCGTGACCGGTCCGTCGCGAGCAACCCTGCAACGCCCCAAAAAGGTGCAGAATCAGCGGTTAACTCCTATATAGCAGGAGAGGATTTTTCGCCGGCCCGCCGTGGGCTCCGGCGGCGCGGCGCCGACCTCCCGGCCCTGCAATTCTAGGACGCGGAAAACGCCAGGCCGAGAGCCCGCCCGCACGGGTCCGACCGGAGTCAGCTGGATCAAGAATGACCGACGAAACCCAGATTCCCGACAACACGCCCGAGAACAACGGTCAGGCTGATTACGGCGCGGAGTCGATCAAGGTCCTCAAGGGCCTCGACGCGGTGCGCAAGCGCCCGGGCATGTACATCGGCGACACCGACGACGGCTCGGGCCTGCACCACATGGTCTATGAGGTGGTCGACAACGCCATCGACGAGACCCTTGCCGGCTGGGCGACACGGGTCGAGGTGATCCTCAACGCCGACGGCTCGGTGACCGTTACCGACGACGGCCGCGGCATTCCGGTGGACATCCACGAGGGCGAGGGCATTTCCGCGGCCGAGGTCATCATGACCCAGCTGCACGCGGGGGGTAAGTTCGACCAGAATTCCTACAAGGTCTCCGGCGGCCTGCACGGCGTGGGCGTGTCGGTGGTCAACGCCCTGTCCGACTTCCTGCGGCTGAAGATCTACCGCGGCGGCAAGCGTTACGAGATGGAGTTCCGGCGCGGCGACTCCGTCGCGCCGCTGAAGGAGACCGGCGACGCGCCGCTGCGCGAGAACGGCGAATTCCTGTCGGGCACCGAGGTCACCTTCATGCCCTCGACCGAAACCTTCGCCTTCATCGAGTTCGACCGGAAGACGCTGGAGCACCGCCTGCGTGAGCTCGCCTTCCTCAACTCGGGCGTGACCATCTGGCTGAAGGACGACCGCGAGGCCGAACCCTTTGTCGAGATGATGCACTACGAGGGCGGCATCGAGGCCTTCGTGCGTCACCTCGACAAGGCCAAGACCTCGCTGCTGAAGGCGCCTGTCGTCATCCGCGGCCGGCGCGAGACGGTCGAGGTGGACCTCGCGCTGTGGTGGAACGACAGCTACCACGAGAACGTCCTGTGCTTCACCAACAACATCCCGCAGCGGGACGGCGGCACCCACCTGGCGGCCTTCCGTTCGGCCCTGACGCGGATCATCGGCAACTACGCCGAAAGCTCGGGCGCGACGAAGCGCGAGAAGGTCTCGGTGTCCGGCGAGGACGCCCGCGAGGGCCTCACCTGCGTGCTGTCGGTGAAGGTGCCGGACCCGAAGTTCTCGTCACAGACCAAGGACAAGCTGGTCTCGTCCGAGGTGCGCCCGGCGGTCGAGGGGTTGGTTCAGGAAGGGCTCGCCACCTGGTTCGAGGAACACCCCACCGAAGCCAAGATGATCGTCCAGAAGATCGCCGAGGCGGCGGCGGCGCGGGAGGCGGCCCGCAAGGCGCGTGAACTGACCCGGCGCAAGTCGGCGCTCGACATCTCGTCCCTGCCCGGCAAGCTCGCCGACTGCGCCGAGAAGGATCCGGCCAAGTCCGAACTGTTCATCGTCGAGGGCGACTCGGCCGGCGGCTCGGCCAAGCAGGCGCGCAACCGCGACAATCAGGCGATCCTGCCGCTGCGGGGCAAGATTCTCAACGTCGAGCGGGCCCGCTTCGACAAGATGCTGGGATCGGAGCAGATCGGCACCCTGATCACCGCGCTCGGGGCCGGGATCGGCAGCGAAGACTTCAACATCGACAAGCTGCGCTACCACAAGATCATCCTGATGACCGACGCCGACGTCGACGGCGCCCACATCCGGACCCTGCTGCTGACCTTCTTCTACCGGCAGATGCGCGAGGTGATCGACCGCGGCTATCTCTATATCGCCCAGCCCCCGCTCTATAAGGCGTCGAAGGGCAAGTCGGTCCGCTACCTGAAGGACGACGCCGAGCTGGAGATCTACCTGATCGACGAGGGCGTCGAGGGCGCGACCCTCGACCTCGGCTCGGGCGAGCGCCTGACCGGCCAGGACCTGCTGGCCCTGGTGCAGACCGCCCGCGGCGCCAAGGCCAACGTCGAGCGGCTGGCCGCCCGCGCGCCCGCCTTCGCCATCGAACAGGCGGCCATGGGCGGCCTGATCGGCGGCGCCGAGGACCTGGAGGCGGCGGCCCGGCGGCTGGACCTCTACGCCGAGGAGGGCGACGGGCCCTGGAGCGGCGAAAAGGGCGAGGCCGGCGGCTACGTCTTCTCGCGCATCAAGCGCGGCGTCTCCGAGCGCATCGTGCT
>JAEYTM010000345.1 GCA_023434015.1 Pseudomonadota bacterium
GCTGCTGGCCCGCCCGGCCCCGCCCCGCCGCCGGGCCCTGGCGGCCGTTCCTGGCCCGCGGCGCCCTGCCGGACCTGGACGCGCTGGAGATCGTCGCCCGGGCGATCACGCCGCCCTCGATCGGCAAGCGCTTCGACACCTGGTTCCTGATGGCCGACGCCGAGCGGCTGACCAGCCTGGAGCGCCAGCCCGACTGCGGCGAACTGGAGGAAGTCGCCTGGGTGGGTTTCGACGACGTGCAGGCCCTTCCCCTGCCGGCGATCACCCGGCTGATCGTCAGGGAAGCGGCCGCCCGGCTGGCCGATCCCGCCCGCCCCCAGCCCTTCCTGCGTCACCGCCGCGGCGCCATGGGGCTTGAACACCTCTAGCCGCCCCCTCAGGCGAGCATCCGGAGCGGGTGCGATTTCGACTGGCGTCGCGGCGGTTCGTCCTTACAAAGGCCGCAACAAAGAATCTGGGGGAGAACGCATGCGCCTAGTTGCTCTGACCGCCGCCATGGGAATCGCGGCCCTGACCGCCCTGCCGGCCCAGGCCGACGAGTTCACGGTCGTGCGGCGCGAGATCGTCGTGGCGAAGCCGGCGGCCGAGGTCTGGGCGAAGGTCGGCGCCGACTACTGCGCCATCTCGGTCTGGCTGGACATGACCTGCGCGATCACCGAGGGCGACGGCGGTATCGGCGCCACCCGGCGGCTGAACGGCGCCACGGACGAGGTGATGGTGGCCAATTCGCCGATGTCCTACACCTATCTGCAGACCGTCGGCGCGCGGGCGCACTACAACTACCACGGCACCCTGAGCGTCGAGCCGGGCCCGAACGCCCGCTCCTCGAAGATCGTCTACACGCTGGTGTACGATCAGGGCGGGATGGACGCGAAGACCCGCAACGACACCCGCACCGGCCTGGAAACCCGCTTCCAGGGCGCGGTGGAGTCGATGAAAAAGCTGGCCGAGGCGAACTAGGCCCGCGCCGCCATTGACTTTGCGCGGCGGATTCGTATTTTCCGCCGCTCTTTCGAACACCCGCCGACGGTGCGATCCCGTCTGGCCCCGCCCGAGGACAGACCATGGCGAAGCCCGCCTCCATCAAGATCCGCCTGAATTCGTCGGCGGACACCGGCTTCTTCTACGTGACCAAGAAGAACGCCCGCACCAAGACCGACAAGCTGGTCATGAAGAAGTACGACCCCATCGTGCGCAAGCACGTGGAGTTCAAGGAAGGCAAGATCAAATAAGGCGACCCGCCTTCGATCTGTCGTTGAAGACGCCCGGCCTCACCGCCGGGCGTTTTTCGTTTCAGGGCCAATCCAGACGCCTTCCCTGCGGGAGGCGGGGATCACGCCGCGGAAGCGATGACGCAGTTGCGGCCGGTGGACTTGGCCTCGTAGAGGGCCTCGTCGGCCCGCTTGAGCAGGGCCTCGGGGCGCTCTTCGCCCGACAGGCTGACCGCCACCCCGATGGAGATGGTGACGCTGAGCAGTTCCTGGCCGCCCATCACCCGGAACGGCGAGCCGGCGACGTGCAGGCGGATGCGCTCGGCGATGCGCCGGGCGTCGGCCAGTTCGGTGTCGGGCATCACCACCACGAACTCCTCGCCCCCGTAGCGCACCGGCAGGTCGACCGCCCGGACGTTGGACGCGAGCCGCACGGCGAACTCGCGCAGCACCTCGTCGCCGACGTCATGGCCGAAGCTGTCGTTGATCCGCTTGAAGTGGTCGATATCGACCAGCAGCACGGCCACCGGTTCGCCGCCCTGGGCCGAGCGGCGGACCAGGGCCTCCAGCTGGCCGGCCATGTAGCGACGGTTGTGCAGGCCGGTGAGCTGGTCAGTGACCGCCAGCTCCAGCGAATGGTCGAGATTGTCGCGCAGATAGTCGGTGTAGCGCTTGCGGCGGATCTGGGTGCGGGCCCGGGCCGACAGCTCCAGAGGATCGACCGGCTTTGCCAGGATGTCGTTGACCCCGATCTCCAGCGCCTTGACCAGCCGCTGGCGCTCGTCGGCGTCGACGATGGCCAGGACCGGCAGGTTGCGGCTGGCCTCGTCGGAACGGATCTGGGCGGCCAGGCGCAGGCCATCGAAGCTCTTCGCGCCGGTGTTGATGATCACCAGGTCCACCGGCCCGCGGGCGGTCAGCAGGGCCTTTTCCGGATCGCTCTCCACCACCGGCCGGTGCTCGATGGACAGCTCCAGGCAGACGCGGCGCGCCTGGCGCTCGTTGTCGTCGACGACGAGGATGCGGCCGCCCGAGCCGCCCATCCGCGAGGCCGCCCCGGCGATGACGCCCATGCGGCGGCCCGAGGCCTCGCGCTCGCGCAGTTCGTCGATCACCGTCTTCAGCCGGGTCAGGCTGCGCACCCGGGCGAACAGCATGACGTCGTCGATCGGCTTGGTCAGGAATTCGTCGGCCCCCGCCTCCAGCCCGGCGACGCGGTCCGAGCGGCCGTCGAGGGCGGTGACCAGAACCACCGGCAGGTGACGCGTCTCCGGGTCGTCCTTGAGCCGCCGGCAGACCTGAAAGCCGTCCATGCCGGGCATCATCACGTCGAGAAGGATGATGTCGGGCTTTTCCGACGCCGCCATGGCCAGCGCCGTGGGGCCGTCATAGGCCGTGATCACCTCGTAGTACTCGGCCGACAGCTTCGCCTCGAGAAGCCTGACGTTGGCCTCGATATCGTCCACCACGAGAATGCGGGCGGACACCGGCCTACTCCAGCAGGCGGCGGATGGTGTCGAGGAAGTGCGACACGGCGATCGGCTTGGAGATGTAGGCCTCGCAGCCACCTTCCCGGATCCGCTCCTCGTCACCCTTCATGGCGAAGGCGGTGACGGCCACGACGGGGATCGAAGCCAGCTCCTCGTCCTCCTTCAGCCACTTGGTGACCTCGAGGCCGGAAATCTCCGGGAGCTGGATGTCCATGAGGATCAGGTCGGGCCGATGTTCGCGCGCGAGCGCCAGCGCCGACAGGCCCTCGCGGGTCTGCAGGGTCTCGTACCCCTGAGCATCGAGCAGATCATGAAAAAGCTTCATGTTCAGCTCGTTATCCTCGACGATGAGGACCTTCTTGGCCATTCGGGACCCGGCGTTTGCTGTCCTGAGGCCTAGCCGGAGATCGACCGCCCCACGTTGAGGACATCGATCACACGCCATATCCTTAAACTTCGTTAGCCTTGAAAGGAGCGCCTTCTGGGCGAGCCGCCCCTCATCGCCGCCCCGAGCCTGAGATCCCTGGGCCTCTCGGACGACCGGCCGCTGCTGGTGGTCGATGTGGACGAGGTGCTGGGCCTGTTCATCCGCGGCTTCGCCGACTTCGTGCAGGCGCGCGGCTACGAGTTCCGGCTGGACCGCTTCGCACTGTTCCAGAACATCTACCGGCCCGACGCACAGACGCACCTCGACCTGGAGGCCGGGCAGAAACTCTATGACGATTTCTTCGGGCTGGGCTGCGGTGAGATCGAGCCCGTCCCAGGCGCGGCGAAGGCCCTCGCCCGGCTGTCGGCCCGTACAGGAATCGTCGCCCTGTCGAATGCGCCGGCGCAGGCGCGGCCTTTGCGGACGGCCTGGCTGAAGCGCCACGGCCTGGATTATCCGCTGATCCTGAACGTCGGGCCCAAGGGGCCGATGACCGCCGCCCTGGCGGCCCAGACCGCGCGGCGGACGGCCTTCGTCGACGACCTGCTGCCGAACCTGGACTCGGTGACCGAGCACGCGACGGGCGCGGCGACCTTCCAGCACGTGGCGGACGAGCGGTTGCGGCCGCTCGCCCCCACGGCGCCGGACAGACACCGGCGGATCGACGACTGGGTCGAGCTGGGCGAGGCGATCGAAACCGCCCTCGCCCGGCCCTCAGAGCCCTAGTTGGTCGCGAAGCAGTAGAACTTGCCCGCGCCGCCGGTGGCCAGCAGGTTGGCCTGGGCGCAGCCGCGCGTCGGGTGGGCCGAGTTCCAGGAGGTCGGATTGGCGCCGCCGCCCTGGCGGTCGTGGTGGCCGGCCGAGGCGCCGCCGGTTTCGGCGTTGCTGGTCCAGTTGTTGCAGGTCATGTTCGGCGTCAGCGTGCCGTCCATGTTCGAGCCGGTCAGGATATCGTGCTCGTTCGGGGTGTCGCCGCGGCCGTTGACCATGGCGCCCTTCTCGTTGAGCGAGCCTTCCTTGCCGGTCTTGGCGTTCTCGCTGTGCAGATCGGCGATGTTGCTGGCGATCTGCACGCCCTTGGCGTTGAACCAGGGACCGGAGCCGATCCGGTCACGGGCGTTGACCGCCGGCTGGCCGCCGGCCGCATCGGCGCTGAGGTAGGCCTTCCAGGTCTTGCCGCCCGCGCCGGCCGCGGTGGCGAGCGCCTGGCAGTGACGGTCCGCGCCGGCGAGCCCGCCGAGGTTGCCGCCGTCGCCGGAGCCCACGCTGGTGATGAAGAAGCTCATCTTGGGATCGGGCCGGGCGCTTTCCTGCGCGCCGACGCTGACCGCAGTGGCCGCCAGAGCCGCCGCCGCGGTGAGGCCGACGATAATGCGCTTGTCCATAGGTGTTTCCCTCTCTGAGTGTTTTTCGGTCCGGCCCGGAACGACGCCCGCAGGCTCCCTCGCCGCGGTCGCCCGATCCATGCCGGGGCGCGTGATTAAAGTTGTCGAATGTTGCAGCCGTGTGAGCAACCGGGAACAGAACGTCATCCCGCAACCAGCCGAGGCGTGCGAGACGCGGAACAAATCAGGTATGACGTCGACATGATCCGCATCGGCGTGGATTTCGGGGGCACCAAGATCGAGGCCGCGGCGCTGGACGCCACGGGCCGTTTCCAGGCGCGCGTGCGTCGCGCCACCCCGGCCGGCTACGCCGAGGGCATGGAGACCGTCCGCGAGCTGGTGAAGGCTGCGGAGGCGGAGGCCGGCGTCCGCGGGGCCAGCGTCGGCGTGGGCATCCCCGGATCCCCTTCGCCCGCCACCGGCCTGATCCGCAACGCCAA
>JAEYTM010000006.1 GCA_023434015.1 Pseudomonadota bacterium
TGGCGCCGCCGATCAGGGCGCCGACGCTGCCGCGACCATTGGCTTCGCGCCGGCCGGCATCATAGCCCGCGCCGTACTGGTCATAGGAGCCGTAGGATTGCGCCGAGGCGGGGGCGGCGGCGGTCAGCGCCGCGACGCCGGCCACGGCGATCATCGCCCGCTTGGCGAAGGTGGAAGGCCTCGACATCAAAATCCCTCTCTCGGATATCGCGCAGGCCGTCCGGGCCCGCTGCGATGCGGTTATCGCGCCGCCAAGCTGAACGGCCGTTGAACGGCGCGCTTGGCCGTCGTGGCGAAGCGCGTTGCGTGCCATAAGCCGCCGATGCGCCGTCCGAGACCTGCCCCGCGATCCCAAAAGCCTGCCGGCCCGCCGGTGGAGCTCGTCATCGAGGCCATGGGCGGGGAGGGCGACGGCGTGGCCGCCGGGCCGGCCTATGCGCCGTTCACCTTGCCGGGCGAACGGGTGCGGGTCAGCGGCGCCGGCGAGCGCCGGGAACTTCTGGAGGTGCTGGAGCCCAGCGCCGAGCGGGTCGAGCCGCCATGCCCGCACTTCGGAGTATGCGGCGGCTGCGCCCTGCAGCACTGGGCGCAGGAGCCCTACCTGGCCTGGAAGGTCGAGCGGCTGGCCGGGACCCTGGCGCACCAGCACCTCGACGTGGAAATCCTGCGGCCCTTCGCCGCCGGACCGGGAACACGGCGGCGCGTGGCGCTGCATGCCCGCAGGGGCGGCCGCGACATGGCCCGGCTGGGTTACAAGACCCGGAAGTCCTGGGACCTCGTGGACATCGCGGTCTGCCCCATCTCCGATCCACGTATCCAGGCGGCGATCCCGGCGCTGAAGCGTCTGGCGGCGCCCCTGTTCGAGCATCCGAAGTCGGCCCCGACGCTGCATGTGACCCTGACCGCCACCGGGCTGGACGTCGATATCTCCGGCGTAGAGCGCAAGAGCGGCGGGCTCTCGGCCGACGCCCGCATGCAGCTCGCCGAACGGGCGGCCGAGGCCGATTTCGCGCGCGTCACCCTGGACGGGGAGGTCGCCTACATGATCCGGCAGCCGCAGGTTCGCCTGGGGCCGGCGACGGTCAGCCTGCCGCCAGGCGCCTTCCTGCAGGCGACGCCCCAGGCCGAGGCAGCGATGGTCGGCTTCGTCGGGGAGGCGGCGGCGGGAGCCCAGCGCATCGCCGACCTCTATTGCGGGGTCGGCACCTTCACCTTCCGCCTGGCGGAGATCGCGCCGGTGTACGCCGCCGACTTCGCGTCGCCGGCCATACAGGCGCTCACCGGGGCGCTGGCCGGCGCACCGGGCCTGAAGGGCGTCACTGCCGAGGCCCGCGACCTCGTGCGTCGACCGATGCTGGCTGAAGAGCTGCGCAAGACCGACGTGGCGGTTTTCGACCCGCCGCGCGCCGGGGCGGCCGAGCAGGCGGCGGAATTCGCGCGTTCGGGCCTGTCGCGGGTGATCGCCGTATCGTGCAATCCGGCGACCTTCGCCCGCGACGCGCGGATACTTACCGACGCCGGGTTCCGGCTGGAGCGAGTCCTGCCGGTCGATCAGTTCCTCTGGTCGCCGCATCTGGAACTCGTGGGGGTGTTCTCCCGGTGATCGCCCCCATATGAGTGGGATGGTTCCTCTCTCGATCCTCGACCTCTCGCCCATCGTCGTCGGCGGCGATCCGGGCCAGTCCCTGCGCAACAGCCGCGATCTCGCCCAGGCAGCCGAGCGGCTGGGCTACAGGCGGTACTGGCTGGCGGAGCACCACAACATGACCGGGGTTGCCAGCGCGGCCACTTCCGTCGCCATCGGCTTCGTGGCCGAGGGCACCTCGACGATCCGCGTAGGCGCCGGGGGGGTTATGCTGCCCAACCATGCGCCGCTGGTCATCGCCGAACAGTTTGGAACCCTGGAGTCGCTGTACCCCGGGCGCATCGACCTGGGCGTAGGTCGCGCGCCGGGCACCGACCAGATCACCGCGCGCGCCCTGCGCCGGAACCTCGCCGGCGACGTCGATCAGTTCCCGCAGGACGTGGTCGAGCTGCTGCACTACTTCAAGCCGGTCCAGCCGAACCAGGCGATCCAGGCCGTGCCGGGCGCCGGGACCAGGGTTCCGGTATGGGTGCTGGGATCCAGCCTGTTCGGGGCGCAGCTTGCCGCCGCGCTCGGCCTTCCCTACGCCTTCGCCTCGCACTTCGCCCCGGCGATGATGGACCAGGCCCTGGCCATCTATCGCGAGCGGTTCGAGCCGTCCGAATATCTCGACAGGCCCTACGCCATGCTCGGCCTGAACGTGGTCGCGGCCGAGACCGACGCCGAAGCCAGCCGTCTCTTCACCTCGCTGCAGCAGGCCTTCGTCAACCTGCGGACCGGTCGCGCCGGACCGCTGCCGCCGCCGGTGGACGACATGGATCAACGCCTGGCTGCGGCAGGCTTCGCGGGCGGTTCGGACATGCTGTCCATGGCCGTCGTCGGCTCGCCTCAGACCGTCCGGGATGGGCTGGAGGGTTTCGTCGCCCGCCACCGTCCCGACGAGATCATGATCACCGCCCAGATCTTCGACCACGCCGCCCGCATCCGATCGCTGGAACTGGTGGCCGAGGCGCGCGACGCCCTGGCCAAGGCGGCCTAGAGCCCGAACAGGTCGATCTGATCGCCAGCCCTCGGCGGCGGGCGGAACTGGGTCAGGTCGAGGCCGTCGAAACGGAAATCGAGGCCGTATCGCCGCCTGGCGGCGGCGAAGCGTTTCGCCATCAGGTCGGCGATCGGGCCGTCGCCCTTCATGCGCTTGCCCCACTGGGCGTCGTAATCCTTGCCGCCGCGCATCTGCCGGACCAGCGACATTACCCTGCGGGCGCGGTCCGGGTGGTCGGTCTCCAACCACTCGCGGAACAGGTCCTTGATCTCCAGCGGCAGCCGCAGGGCCACATAGCCCGCGCCGCGCGCACCGGCCGCGGCCGAACGCTCCAGCACCGCTTCCATCTCATGGTCGTTGAGGCCGGGGATCGCCGGGGCGAACATCACGATCACCGGCACGCCAGCGTCGCTCAGCCGTCTGACGGCCTCCAGCCGCTTCTCCGGCGTAGCGGCGCGGGGCTCCATGGAGCGGGAGAGCCGGCGGTCGAGCGACGTGATGGAGATCGCCACCCGCACCAGGTTTCGCGCGGCCATCGGCGCCAGCAGGTCGAGGTCGCGGGCGATCAGGGCGGACTTGGTGATGATCGAGAACGGGTGGTTGAACCGCGACAGGGTCTCAATGACGTCGCGCGTGACGCGCAGCCGCCGTTCCTGGGGCTGGTAGGGGTCGGTGTTGCCGCCGACGTGAATCACCTCGGGGACATAGCGCGGCTTCGCGAGCTCCGCCTCCAACAGCCGCGCCGCCTGCGGCTTGAAGAACAGCTTGGATTCGAAGTCGAGACCGGGGGACAGGCCCATATAGGCGTGCGCCGGCCGGGCGTAGCAGTAGATGCAGCCGTGCTCGCAGCCCCGGTACGGGTTGATCGAGGCCGAGAAGCCGATGTCCGGGCTGTCGTTGCGGGTGATGATCACCCTGGCCTTCTCGGCGCTGACTGTGGTCGTCAGCTGGACCGGCTCAGGGTCCTCCGGCGCCCAGCCGTCGTCGAAGGCCTCGCGCACCTGGCTTTCGAACCGTCCGCTGGCGTTGGAACGGGCGCCGCGGCCCCTGATCTGCTGAGTGAAGGTGCTCACGATAGAAGGTTATCGCCGCGGAAAGAACAAAACAAGAACCATATTGACGTCCTCGGAACGGGCGTCGCTTCTGCCCCCATGCTGTCGGTGATCGTGACCCCCGGGGATTCGGAACGTCTGGCTGGACTTTTGGCGGCGCTCACGCCGGCCGCGGTGGAAGGGCTCGTGCGCGAAGTCCGCATCGTCGCGGAGGCGCAGGCCGAATTGCTGGACATGCTGTGCGAAGAGACGGGGGCCGAGCCGGCCACCGACCTGAAGCATGCCGCCGCCGCGGCACGGTCCGACTGGCTGCTCATCGCGCCGCCGGACCTTCGGCTTCGGGACGGCTGGGTCGAGCGCCTCGGCGGCCATCTGCGCTCGGGTGTGCGCGAGGCGGTCCTGCAGGGCGAGGGGGGCGGCCTGTTCCGGCGTGGACCCTATGGTTTGGTGGTCGCCCGGGCGGACGTGATCCGGCTAGCGCATCCCGATCTGCAGCGCCTGCGCCGGACCATGGGCCGCGACGCCGCGCGCATCGGCTAGGTCCAGACGGGCGTCGACGAACCGCGCGCCGCCGGCCAGGGCGTCGAGGGTGGGTGTCTCCTGGCCCCACATCTTGCGGTAGGTCCAGTAGGCGGCCATCACCTTCTCGACGTAGTTGCGGGTCTCCAGCGCCGGCAGGCACTCGATGATCAGCAGGCTGTCGGCCTCCTCGCCGAGCATCTGGGCGGTCTTCAGCAGTGTGCCGGGGCCGCCGTTGTAGGCTGCCACCGTGCGCAGGATGTCGTAGCCGACGCCGCGCTCCATCAGCCAGGTGAGATAGTCCTGGCCGACCCGCAGGTTGAACGCCGGGTCGAGCAGCGGGCTCATGTCGGCCTTGAGCTTGTCGTCGCCGGCGGCGCGGGCCGCCGCTTCCGGCATCAGCTGCATCAGCCCCACGGCCCCGACCGGCGAGCGGGCCAGCGGGTTGAAGCGGCTTTCCTGGCGGACGATGGCGTAGACCAGCGCCTTTTCCACGGTGAAGCCCGACCTGGGTTCGAGCAGCGGCGTCGGATAGTCGAAGTCGGCGGTCGGGCGTGGCGGGGCCAGGGCGGCCGGCAGGCGTTGGGGGCCGCCAAGCGCCTCCATCAGTTCGGTCCAGCGCTGCCGTTCGGTCGGCGTGCGGGCGGCCGCGAGACCCGCGCGGACCTCCTGTCCGGCCTCCTGCGGGCGACCGATCTGGAACAGGGCCGCCGCGCGGTGCGCCCGGGGCTCGGCGCTGAGGAAGCCGCCGACGTCGCCGGCGATGCGGGGCGCGGTGGTCAGGGTGTCCGAGGCGGGGCCGCCTATCAGGATCGATGGATCGAGCCGCAGCTGCCGCTCGGCGATCATGCCGTAGAAGGTGGTGGGGTGCTGGGCCGCGAGTTGCAGGTAGCCTGCGGCCACAGCGCTGTCGCCCAGCGCGGTGGCCGAGCGTCCCGCCCAGTACGCCGCGGCCGAACGGAGCCAGACGTCCGCGCCGCCGTCGCGGGCGAGGTCGGCGAAGTGCGCCTGCGCCTCGGCGTAAGCCTTCAGGCGATAGGCCGCGAGGCCGGCGATCCAGCGCTCACCCGCGGCCGGCGCCAGCTTCATCGCCCGAGTCAGGTCGCCGGAATAGAAGGCCTCGCGCGCCCGCCGGCCCTGATCGGCGGCGCGGGCGGAGGTCGCCCTGGCGGGCGGAGC
>JAEYTM010000025.1 GCA_023434015.1 Pseudomonadota bacterium
GCGCTGTGGCTGCTGCCGGCCCTGTTCTAGCCGGGGCGCGCAACCTCACGGCTCCGCTTGCGCTATTGTTCCGGCAAGGGAGGAAACAGCCGCGATGGACTGGGCGAAGGTAGCGGTGGAATTCGTCCTGCCGATCTGCGGGGCCATCCTCGCCGGCGGGCTGATCGGGCTGGAGCGGGAGTTCCGCGGCCGGTCCGCCGGACTTCGCACCCACATCCTGGTCTGCCTGTCCTCCGCCCTGCTGATGCTCGCCGCGGTCCATCAGGTCCGCTGGCTGTCCGACACCCCGCATGAGGTGATCCGCATCGATCCGGTGCGCATGGCCCATGGCGTCCTCACCGGCGTCGGCTTCCTCTGCGGCGGGGTGATCTTCCGCCAGGGGTTCTCCGTCCACGGACTGACCACCGCGGCCTCCCTGTGGATGACCTCGGCGCTCGGCATATTGTTCGGGATCGGCTTCTACGGCCTGGCGGTGGGCGGCGCGGCGGCGACCCTGTTCATCCTGGCCGCCTTCCGCTGGGTCGACGGCCATGTGCCGCAGATGGCCTATGTCGATGTGGTGGTGCGCTATCGCCGCGCGGAGGCTCTGCCGGAGGGCGACTTCCGCGCCCTGGCGGCCGACCTGGACCTGAAGGTCAGCGGCCTCAGCTACAGCCTGATCGAGCGGGGCGAGGTGATCCAGCTTGCCGCCACCCTGCAGGGGCGCGCCTTTCATCAGGGAACCCTGTCGGGCCGGCTGTGCGCCGACCCGAGGGTCCTGGAGTTCGAGATCGATCCGCGCAACGACTGACCGATCCCGTCGGACGGGAGGCCGTCAGGCCGCGTCGGGATAACGCCAGCGGCCTTCGCCGGCCTGGGCGGCCGCGAGGCGCGTCGCCGCGAATTCCCAGTTGGCGACGGTGTCGAACCAGCGCTCCAGGAAGCCCTTACGGTCCTGCTTGTAGTCCAGGTAGTAGGCGTGCTCCCACACGTCGCAGAGCAGCAGCGGCGTCGGCCCCTGGTGGGCCAGGGTGGCGCCGTCGTGGGTGCTGAGCACGGTCAGCTCGCCGCCGTCCACCGCCAGCCAGACCCAGCCCGAGGCGAAGTGGTCGACGCCTTCCTGGACGAACCGCGCCTTCAGGCCGGCGAGATCGCCGAACGCGCTTGAAATGGCCGCCGCCAGCTCGCCGGACGGGTCCTTGCGGTCGGGGGTCATGCTCTCCCAGAAGAAGGCGTGGTTCCACGACTGGGCGGCGTTGTTGAACAGCTTCTTCAGCCCGCCCTCGTCGGCCGCCTGGACGACCTCTTCCAGGCTGCGGCCCTCGAGGCCGTTCTCGGCGATCAGGGCGTTGGCCACCTCGACGTACTTGGCGTGGTGCTTGCCGTGGTGCGTCTGCATGGTGGTGGTGGAGACGGTCGGCTCCAGGGCGTCGTGGCCATAGGGCAGGTCGGGCAGTCTGATCATCGGGAACACTCCACGTCCGGGGGGAGCCCGGGACTTAGGCCCCACGGGCCGCGGGCTCAACCTCGGGCCGCACAAATCCCTGCCCCTTCCGGCGCCGCGGCCGCAATCCGTCCGGCGTGCACCGGCGGTTAATCACGCCCGGCTAGGTTGCGGGCCTGACCCGGAGATGGATCGCGCCATGACCCGACCCGCCGCTCCCCGCCTGCTGGTGGTCGACGACATCGACGACAACCGCACAATCCTGACCCGCAGCTTCACCCGCCAGGGCTATGTGGTGGTCGAGGCCGACGGCGGCGCCCAGGCTCTGGAGCTGATCGGGTCCCAGCCCTTCGACGCGGTCCTGCTCGACATCATGATGCCGGGCGTCGACGGCCTTGAGGTGCTCCGGCGGGTGCGCGAGACCCGCAGCCAGGCCGAGCTGCCCATCGTCCTGGTCTCGGCCAAGGCGACCAGCGAGGACGTGGTCGAGGGCCTGCTGCTGGGCGCCAATGACTATGTCACCAAGCCGGTGGACCTGAAGGTCGCCCACGCCCGGCTCGAGGCCCAGCTGGTCCGCAAGCGCGCCGACGACCGTTCCCGCGCCGCTCACCGCGAGCTCGAACAGGCCCTGCACCTGCTGAAGGGCAAGATCCGCGCGGCCGAGGACCGCCCGCCCGGCGAAGCCACCCTCGGCGTCGCCTCGGTGGTCAGCCGCATCTGCGACACCCCCGGGCTGCGCGAGACCATCGAGATGATCGACCAGGCCCTGGTCCGCCTGTCGCCCTACGCCGCCGAAGCCTCGCGCCCCGCGCCGGCCGGGCGCACGGTGCGGATCCTGTCCGCCGACCCGAACCCCGCCGACCGCCAGGTCGTGCGCCTGATGCTGGCCGAGGCCGAGGCCGGTATCGAGCTGGTCGAGGTGGCCGACGCTGCAGCCGCCCGCACGGCCGTCGCCGAGGGCCGCTTCGACCTGATCGTCGTGGGCCTGGGCGCGCCGCTCACCGAGGCGCTGGGCGCCATCGGCGACATCCGCGACCACGAGACCCGCCGCCGGCTGGAGCCGACGCCGATCCTCGCCCTGTCCGCCGACCCGGCCGACGCGCGGCTGGCGCGCCAGGCCGGCGCCGA
>JAEYTM010000032.1 GCA_023434015.1 Pseudomonadota bacterium
GCCGGCCCCCCGCGGCCCGACCCTGCTGGCCCTGCTGCAGGCCGCCGGCGTGCCGTTGGCGCCGGCCGATCGCTGAACCGGCCCGGCCCTACGGCCAGGTGACCAGCGGCGGCATGGACGACAGGATGCTCTCGATGTTGCCGCCGGTCTTGAGGCCGAACATGGTGCCCTTGTCGTAGAGCAGGTTGAACTCGACGTAGCGGCCGCGACGCACGAGCTGCTCGGCGCGGTCCGCCTCGGTCCAGGGCTCGTCCATGCGGTGGCGGCAGATCTTCGGATAGACGTCCAGGAAGGCCTCGCCGACGTCGCGGGTGAAGGCGAAGTCGCGCTCCCAGTCGCCGGAGTCGTGATGGTCGTAGAAGATGCCGCCCACGCCGCGCGGCTCGTTGCGGTGCGGCAGGAAGAAGTACTCGTCGCAGCGCGCCTTGTAGCGCGGATACCATTCCGGATCGTGACGGTCGCAGGCGGTCTGCATGGCGGCGTGGAACAGCCGCGCGTCGTCGGCCTCCTGGCTGCGCTGGACGTCGAGCAGCGGGGTCAGGTCGGCGCCGCCGCCGAACCAGCTTCGGGTGGTGGCCAGGTAGCGGGTGTTCATGTGCACCGCCGGCACGCGCGGGTTCACCATGTGGGCGATCAGGCTGATGCCGGTGGCGGTGAACCGCGGGTCGCGGTCGGCGCCCGGCATGGTCGCGGCCATCTCCGGCGTGAAGGTCCCGTGCACCAGGCTGATGTGGACGCCGACCTTCTCGAAGAAGCGGCCGCCGCGCATGAAGCCCATCACCCCGCCGCCGCCGGCCTCGCGCACCCAGGGCTTCAGTTCGAAACGGCCGGGCTGGCCAGGATAGAGATCGGCCGGGGCCTCGTCCTCCAGCCGCTCGAACTCGGCGACGATGCGGTCGCGCAGTTCGTCGAACCAGGCGCGGGCGCGCAGGCTTTTCTCGTCCAGGGGGGTCGGGTCGGTCATGGCAGGGGCTTAGGAAATCCGTCCGTCCGGCGCAACGCCTCGCCCAGGGCCATGGCCGTCGCCGTGACGACGTTCAGCGAACGCGCGCCGGCGACCAGCGGAATAAACAGTCGCGCGTCGGCGGCCGCGTGGATCTCGTCGGGGACCCCGGCGCTCTCGCGGCCGAACAGCAGGGTGTCGCCGGGCCGGTAGTCGAAGTCCTGGAACGGCGAAGCGGCCCGGGTGGTGAAAAGCAGCAATCTCCCTTGTGCGCGCAGGGGATTTCCCGCGAACGCGTCCCATCCGGCGTGGCGCACGACCTCGGCGCGGGCGGCGTAATCCATCGCCGCGCGGGCGACGGCGCGGTCGGAAAGCGGGAAGCCGCAGGGCTCGATCACGTCCACCGGAACGCCCAGACAGGCGGCGAGTCTGAGGGCGGCGCCCAGGTTTTGCGGAATGTCAGGTTGAAAAAGGGCCAAACGCATTCTAAGCGATCCGCCACGGATAGGCCGGGGCGGATAGAGACGAATCAAGGACGAGCGCGGCGACCCGTCGCAAACGCTCCTCTGGACTTCGTTCTGACACCACGGCCTCTCTTGCAATGCGGCCCTTTACCAGAGCGTCTGGTCGGGTCCAAAGGCTGGGCCTCCTCACTCATCTCGCGAGGGGCCCGTATCGAAGGGTAGCTTTAGGTGGCCGACACCGTCGTGGGCGCAAATCCCGATCCACATGGTCCGGGTGAAGACCCGAACCGTCGTGACTTCATTCACATCGCCGCGACTGTCGCCGCGGTGGGCGCCGTCGCCACGCTGGCGTGGCCGTTCATCGACCAGATGAACCCGTCGGGCGACACCCTGGCGCTGGCCAGCGTGGAATTCGACCTGACCAAGGTCGCGCCCGGCCAGCAGGTGGTGGTGAAATGGCGCGGCAAGCCGCTGTTCATCCGCAACCGCACGCCGGCCGAGATCGCCGCGGCGATCAAGGACGACACCGCCTCGCTGCGCGACCCGCAGCGCGACGAGGAGCGCCACAAGCCCGGCCGGCCCGAGTGGCTGGTCGTGATCGGCACCTGCACCCACCTGGGCTGCGTGCCGACCTTCGGCGGCGGCGACTACGGCGGCTGGTTCTGCCCCTGCCACGGCTCGCACTACGACACCTCCGGCCGGATCCGTAAGGGCCCCGCGCCCACCAACCTCGAGATCCCGGACTGGTCGTTCCTTTCCGACACCACGGTCAAGATCGGCTGACACTGATGAGCGGACACTCAACCTACGAGCCGAAGACCGGCTTTGAACGCTGGATGGACACGCGGCTGCCCATCATCCGCCTGGCGGCGGATACGGTGGTCGATTTCCCCACTCCGAAGAACCTCAACTACTGGTGGACGTTCGGCGGCATCCTGGCCCTGTGCCTGGGCATCCAGATCGTCACCGGCATCGTGCTGGTGATGCACTACGTCCCGCACGTGGATCACGCCTTCAATTCGATCGAGCGCATCATGCGCGACGTCAACTACGGCTGGCTGATCCGCTACATGCACGCCAACGGCGCCTCGATGTTCTTCGTGGCGGTCTATATCCACATCCTGCGCAACCTCTACTACGGGTCCTACAAGGCGCCCCGCGAGGTGCTGTGGATCCTGGGCTGCGTGATCTACCTGCTGATGATGGCGACCGCCTTCATGGGCTACGTCCTGCCCTGGGGCCAGATGAGCTTCCACGGCGCCGTCGTGATCACCAACCTGTTCGGCGCCCTGCCGATCGTCGGCGAGCCGATCACCACCTGGCTGTGGGGCGGCTTCGCGGTCGACAACCCGACCCTGAACCGCTTCTTCTCGCTGCACTTCCTGCTGCCGTTCATGATCGCCGGCGTCGTCGGCCTGCACATCTGGGCGCTGCACGTGCCGGGGAACAACAACCCGCTGGGCGTGAACGTGAAGTCGAAGGAGGACACCGTCCCCTTCCACCCGTACTACACGGTGAAGGACGGCTTCGCGATCTCGGTGTTCCTGATCCTGTTCGCCTACTTCGTGTTCTACAACCCGAACGCCCTGGGCCACGCCGACAACTACATCCCGGCCAACCCGCTGGTGACCCCGTCCCACATCGTGCCCGAATGGTACTTCCTGCCGTTCTACGCGATCCTGCGGGCGGTTCCGGACAAGCTGGCCGGCGTGCTGCTGATGTTCGGCGCCATCGCGGTGCTGTTCGTCTTGCCCTGGCTGGACACGTCGAAGGTGCGCTCCATGCGCTTCCGTCCGACGGCGCGGATGTACTTCTTCATCTTCCTGCTGGCCTGCCTGGTGCTCGGCCTGTGCGGGGCGCGCCTGCCGGACGACCCGGTGATCCCGGGCCTTGCCAGCTTCACGCTGATCGACGCCGACCTGAACAGCTTCGTGTGGCTGTCCCGCGTCGCCGCCGCCTACTACTTCGCCTACTTCCTGATCGTGCTGCCGGTTCTCGGCCTGACCGAGACCCCGCTGCCGGTGCCGGAGTCGATCTCCGCGCCTGTCCTGTCGCATCCCGCCACCACGCCTGCCGGCGCCGTGGCGTCGCCTGAAAAGAGGGGTTGAGCCTAGATGCTGCGCAAAGGTTTAGCGCTCGCGACGCTGGGGCTCGCCTTCCTCGCCGGCCCGGCGCTCTCCGCGGGCTATCCGAAGCCTCCGGAGCCGATCAAGTTCGGCTTCGAGGGCCCGTTCGGGAAGTTCGACAAGGCCCAGCTGCAACGCGGCTACAAGGTCTACCGCGAAGTCTGCGCGTCCTGTCACTCGATGGAGCTCGTGTACTTCCGGAACCTCGGCCAGAAGGGCGGCCCGTTCTACGACGCGAAGTACCCGAACCCGAACGACAACCCCTACGTCAAGGCGCTGGCCGCCGAGATGGAGGTGCCTGACATCGACTCCGAGACCGGCGACGCCATCAAGCGTCCGGCGACCTCGGCGGACGCCTTCCCGTCGCCCTTCGCCAACGAAGCGGCGGCGCGGGGCTCCAACGGCGGCGCCTATCCGCCGGACCTGTCGGTGATCACCAAGGCCCGGGCCAAGGGTCCGCAGTACCTCTATTCGATCCTGATCGGCTATGTGACGCCGCCGGCCGGCCTGAACGTGCCGGCGGGCCAGTACTACAACCCGTACATGCCGGGCGACCTGACGGCCTATTACACCGGCACCGACGGCCACGTGCCGCAGGGCGGCGTCCTGGCCATGCCCCCGCCGCTGCAGGCGGACGGCGTGACCTTCGACGACGGCACCAAGGCGACCATCGAGCAGCAGGCCAAGGACGTCTCGGCCTTCCTCACCTGGGCCGCCGAGCCCAAGATGGAGGAGCGCAAGGCGTTCGGCATGGGCGCGATGATCTATCTGCTGATCTTCGCCGGCCTGCTGTGGGCCAGCTACCGCCGGATCTGGAGGAACGTGGCCCACTAGGGCGACGCAGCTTCCCAGCGAAACAGGGCCCGCCGGAGCGATCCGGCGGGCCTTTTTTCATGGCTGGCGGGGCGGCGCCGGGGCCGGGTTGGCGGGCGCCAGCAGCAGGCGCCCGGCGGGGAAGTCGAAGCGCAGCCGCCAGGCCGCCAGCACCGGTGCGCCGATCTCGCCGTCCGGACCGCCCTCGACGGCCTTCAGGAGCCCCGCCGGGGCCTGTTCGAGCAACTTCCCGGCGAAGGAAAGGGCGCGCAGCTTCGGGCGCAGGACGCCGCCCGGATAGAGCTCCTGCGGGCGCGCGACGCCGGGGACGGCGGCGATGGCGTCGCTGAGCCGCACGGCGGTGTCGGCGCCGGTCGCCGGGGCGAAGTCGCCGACCCGGGCGCGCGGACCGTCGGCGACGGCGGCGCGCACGACCGGCCGCCCGGCCTTCCAGGCGATCGGCAGGCTGAGGGCGGCGGCGAAGGGCGGCGACTGGCCGGCCCGCGACAGGCGAAGGCGGCAGGGCGCCAACTCGACGTCGACCA
>JAEYTM010000099.1 GCA_023434015.1 Pseudomonadota bacterium
GCCATCGACGCCGAACTGGCCGCCGCCCGCGCCGCCTATGCCGCCGCCCAGCAGCAGGGCGGCGTCAGCACCGACCGCACCGCCATGGCCCGCGCGACCCGCGACCTGCGGTACTGGTCCGCTCGCCGGGCCAGCGCCCAGCTTACCGAACCCGCCCACGACGCGGACCGGGTGCAGTTCGGCCGCACGGTGGAGCTGGGGCGGGGTGACGGCCGGCGCCAGCTTTTCCGGATCGTCGGCGAGGACGAGGCCGATCCGGCCGCGGGCAGCGTTTCCTATGTCTCGCCCCTGGCCCGCGCCCTGCTGGGCAGGCAGGTCGGCGACGTCGTGACGCTTAACGGGGCCGAGGTCGAAGTCATTGCCCTGCGCTGACGCTGCCTAGACTGGAACCCGCACGCGCCTTTGCTGGTTTGCCCCGTCCAGTAAGGAGGCGCGTAAGGGATGCCGAGGTATTTCTTCCATAACGAGGATGGCCGTTGCTATCCCGACGATCAGGGGGTCGAGTTGGCCGACATCCGGGCCGCGCGGCGCACGGCTCTGCTGGTCCTGGCGGAAATGCTGCGCGACCACGTCGATGAATTCTGGAAATCGGAAGGCTGGCGGGTGATCGCCACCGACCATACCGGTCTGGTCCTTTTCACCCTGGAGACAACCGCGCTGCTGGCGCCAGCCCATGGGCGAGCGCGCGACTGACCCGGGGCCGGGGCGTGTGTTAGGTTTCCGCCAGAACGCGCGGGCGACACAAGCCCGCCGGAGCATTGGGGGGAGTGAGCATGCGCCGATCGCGCAAACCGTGGGCTGTCGCCGCCGGATCCGGCCTGCTGGCTCTGACCAGCGGCGCGGCTGAGGCCCAACCGGCCGGTCCGCTGCCCGCCGACGCCCTCGCCGCCGCTCCGCAGATCGCTGATGCCCCGGCCGTCATCCTGTCCAACGGCCTGATAGAGGCACGGGTGCTGACGCCGGATGCGGGCAAGGGATTCTACCGTGGCACGCGCTTCGACTGGTCGGGGGTGATCGCCAGCCTGACCTATCGGGGGCAGGAGTTCTACGGACCCTGGTTCAGTCACACCGCCGCCAGCGTCCGCGACTTCGCCTACACCGACGCCGGGGTGGTCGCGGGACCGCACTCGGCGGCCACGGGTCCGGTGGATGAGTTCGACACCGCCAAGCCGCTCGGTTGGGACGAGGCCGGCCCCGACGGGGTGTTCGTCAAGATCGGCGTCGGCGCCCTGCGTCGCCCGGACGCCGAGGCCTACGCCCCCTATCGCAGTTATGAGATCGTCGACCCGGGCCGCCGGACCCTCAGGGCCGGGCGCGCCGCCGTCACCTTCACCCACGACCTGCCCTCGACGGAAGGCGGCTACGGCTACAGTTATGAGAAGACCATCAGCCTGGTGAGGAACCAGCCGCGGATGATCATCGCCCATCGGCTGCGCAACACCGGCCGCCGGCCGATCACCACCGTCGTCTACAACCACAATTTCCTGACCTTCGGCGGAAGCGGGATGTCCGAGGGCCTCACCGTCTCCGCGCCCTATCCGATCGCCAGCAGCCGTCCGTCCGCACCGCCGCTGGCGGAGCTGCGCGACGGCAAGCTTACCTATGTGAAGACGCTGCAGGGCCGCGAGCGGGTCTTCATGCCGATTGAGGGCTTCGGCGCGGAGCCGGCCGACAACGCCCTTCGCATCTCCGACGGGCGCACCGGCGCGGCCGTGACCTTCCAGGGCGACTGGCCGCTCACCAGGATACAGCTGTGGTCGATCCGCACGGTGATCTCGACCGAGCCCTTCACCACCCTGTCCATTCCACCCGGCGGCGAGGTGCAGTGGCGCTACTCCTATCTTTACGAAGTCCCATCCCGGTAGCGGTCCCCCGGGGTGCGCGCGCTTGACAAGGCCAGCATCCGCATACCGTATACAGTCGAGGGCCCACAGAAGGCCGCTACGGGAGGGGTACATGATCAAGACGTCATCGCACGCTGGCGACCAGGGACTGGATCGCCGTCGGCTGCTGGTCGGGGCTGCAGGCCTCGGTGCGGCCCTGGCCGCCGGACCGGCCCTGGCCCAGGCCGGCGGGCTCGACCCGGTCAATCCCGACATGAAGTTCGGAGCCGCCGGTTACCCGTGGGGCGCCGATATCCCCACCGCGATCGCCGACTGCCGCTGGTTCCGCCTGGAGGGCCTCGAGCCCTATCGCCAGCACATCCCGCAGTACGCCGCCAACCCGGCCCCGCTGAAGGCGATGATGGATGCGGCCGGCCTCGCCCTGCCGACCTGCTCGAACGGCGGCGCCGGACAATCGACCAACTTCATCGACCCGGCGCTGACGCCCAAGACCATCGCCGACCACGTCACCTTCGCCCGAGACTTCCTGGTCCCGTTCGGCGCCACGGTGTTCAAGATCAACGTGGGCGGACGACCGCCCGGCGGGCCCTCCGACGACCAGTTGAAGGTGATGGCGTCGGCGCTCAACGAGATCGGCCGCCAGACCATCGCCTTCGGCGTGAAGCTTGCGCCGCACCCGCACATCTGGGGGCCGCTGGAGCGCGGCGAGGAAGTGCGCCGGATCATGGAGCTTACCGATCCGCGCTACGTCTGGCTGACGGCCGACACCGCCCACCTGACGCTGGGCGGCATGGACGCGGCCGCAACCATCAACGAGTTCTTCCCGCGTGTGGCCCACATCCACCTGAAGGACTGCGAGGCGCGCTACATCGGCAACAGCGCGACCCCGACGCGGGAGCAGCACGACCGGGCCTCGGTCTACAAGAACCTCGGGCTGGGCGGCGGCGTCGACTTCCCCGCCGTCTTCAAGGTGCTGCGCGACCGCCGGTTCAAGGGTTGGGTGGTGCTGGACTTCGATCCGCCGCGGCCCGGCGACGGCACCGGCGACATCCGCGACAACCTCGTCACCAACGTGAACTACCTGCGCAACACCCTGGGCATCCGTCTGCCCGAAGCGCGGCGGGCCTAGGCCCCCTCCCCGTCACCAATCCAGCTTGCTTGCTCAAAGGCCCGGAATGTCAAAAGCCTACTCCTCCCTCGTCGCCGCGTGCGTGCTGTCGCTGACCGCGACGGCCGCCCTCGCCCAGGCCGCCCCCGAGGCCACCCCGCCCGGCGCCACCACCGCTGACGAGTGGACGACCTGGGGCTACGACCAAGAGCGTTCCGGCTGGAACCGCGGCGAGAAGACCCTTTCCACCGCCAACGTCGGCAAGCTGAAGGTGCAGTGGAAGAGCCAGCTGTCCACGCCGGTGGTCGACGTGGTGCTCTCCACCCTGACCGCGCCGGTCATCGCCGCCAACGTGGCCACGGCCCAGGGTTCGAAAAACCTCCTGTACGTGCTGGGCGCCGACGACGTGCTGACCGCGATGGATGCGGACACCGGGGCGACGGTCTGGACCAAGTCCTTCCCCAACCCGCTGCAGGCCCGCAAGATCGCCACCTGGCTGTGCTCCAACACCGCCAACGCAACCCCGGTGATCGACAAGGCCCGCGGCATCATCTTCTTCATGGCCAGCGACGGCCTGCTGCGCGGCCTGAGCCTGGCCGACGGCTC
>JAEYTM010000105.1 GCA_023434015.1 Pseudomonadota bacterium
AAGGTAAGGTCGCTCATAGTCCTAAAATCGGCCCTCTCGACGACCGGCGAAAACGCCGGCGAAAGCGCGGGAATCCCGCCCCTTGTTGCGCCCGGCTCTCTTACACGCTACCGGCGCTCACGCAACCGCCCATCAGTTTACATGAACCCCATCGTACTCATCCCCGCGCGCATGGCCGCGACGCGCCTGCCCGGGAAGCCCCTGGCGGACATCGGCGGCATACCGATGATCGTTCGGGTGCTGCGCCGCGCCGAGGCGGCGGGGGCCGGGCCCGTGGCGGTCGCCGCCGGCGATGAGGAGATCGTGCGGGCGGTGGAGGCGGCGGGAGGCCGCGCCGTGCTGACCGACCCCGGCCTGGCGTCGGGCTCGGACCGCATCCTGGCCGCCCTGGCCGAACTGGACCCGGCAGGGCGGCACGACGTGGTCATCAACCTGCAGGGCGACATGCCGTTCGTCGAGCCGGGCGTGCTGGCTGCCTGCGCCGGCCTGCTGGATCGCCGTCCCGATTGTGACATCGCCACCGTGGTGGCCCCGGAAGCGTCCGTGGAGGATCGGGCCAACCCCGACGTGGTCAAGGCGGTGCTGGCCATGCAGCCGCACGGCCAAAGCGGCCGGGCGCTCTATTTTACCCGCTCGACCCTCTATGGCGACGGGCCGGTCTGGCGGCATGTGGGAATCTACGGCTACCGGCGCGCCGCGCTGGAGCATTTCAACGCCGCGCCGCCGTCGCCGCTGGAGCGCCGCGAGAAGCTGGAGCAGCTCCGGGCCATGGAGCTGGGGCTGGCGATCTGGGCGGCGGTGACGGACGTCGCGCCGATCTCGGTGGACACGCCG
Source organism: Pseudomonadota bacterium (assembly GCA_023434015.1). Classification (GTDB taxonomy): domain Bacteria; phylum Pseudomonadota; class Alphaproteobacteria; order Caulobacterales; family Caulobacteraceae; genus Phenylobacterium. Next base: position 835 of record JAEYTM010000105.1, read on the forward strand.
GCCGATCTGGCCGCGGCGCGGGCCTATGCGACGACACAGGACGAACGGGGGCTTCGATGAGCAAGGGGCGGATCGCCTTCCAGGGCGAACTGGGCGCCAACAGCCATGAGGCCTGTATGGCGGCGTTTCCGGATCATGAGCCGGTTCCGCACGCGACGTTCGAGGAGGCGTTCGACGCCATCAAGAGCGACGACTGCCAGTTGGGGATGATCCCGGTCGAGAACTCGATCATGGGACGCGTGGCCGACGTCCACCATCTGCTGCCGTCGTCCGGGCTGAGGATCATCGGGGAGCGGTTCAAGCCGATCCACTTCCAGCTGATGGCCAATCCCGGCGTGAAGCTGGAGCAGGTGCAGACCGCCCTTTCGATGCCGATCGCGCTCGGCCAGTGCCGCAAGACGATCCGCGCGCTGAAGCTGAAGACCGAGGCGACCGGGGATACGGCGGGCGCGGCCAAGCTGCTGTCCGAGAAGCCGGACCCGACCAAGGCGGCGGTCTCGCCAGCCCTGGCGGCGGAGATCTACGGCCTGGAGATCCTGGCGCGGGACATCGAGGACGAGCACAACAACACCACCCGCTTCCTGGTGATGACCGCGGACCCGAATCCGCCGCCGCCGCCGTTCACCAGCCCCTGCGTAACCAGCTTCGTCTTCCGGGTCCGCAACCTGCCGGCGGCGCTCTACAAGGCGCTGGGCGGGTTCGCCACCAACGGCGTCAACATGACCAAGCTGGAGAGCTACATGGAGGGCGGGGTGTTCGCCGCCACCATGTTCTACTGCGAAGTCGACGGGCGCCCGGAGGACCGGGGCCTGGCGCGGGCGTTCGAGGAGCTGGCGTTCTTCTCCGAGCGCTTCGAGGTGCTCGGCGTCTATCCGGCCGATCCTTTCCGCACCCGGACCTAGGCGCCCTCCACCCAGGCTCTGAGCAGCTGGTGGGCGATGGCCAGGGGCGGCGGGGCCATGACGCCGTCGATGCGGCCGGCCAGCAGGTCGGCGGCTTCCTGGCGGGTGAACCAGCGGACCTCTGACAACTCGGTCTGGTCGGGCGCGCCTTCGTCGTCCCCAACCTCGGCCAGCAGGCCCACCATCAGCGACGAGGGGTAGGGCCAGGGCTGGCTGGAATGGTAGCGGACCCTCAGGGCGTGGAGGCCGGCCTCCTCGGCCAGTTCGCGTGCGCAGGCCTCCTCGATGCTTTCGCCGGGCTCGAGGAAGCCGGCCAGGGCCGAGAACATGCCGGCCGGCCAAGTCTCCTGGCGACCCAGCATGCAGCGCTCGCCGTGGTAGGGCAGCATGATCACCACCGGATCGGTGCGCGGGAAGTGCTCGGCCTCGCAGGCCTCGCACTGCCGCTTCCAGCCGCCGTCGCGCGGATGGGTGTGCTCGCCGCAGTTGGCGCAGTGGCGGTGTCGGCGACGCCATTCGAACATCGCCTTGGCTGTGGCCAGCAGGCCGGTCTCCGCGGCCGGCAGTCGGGGGGCGATGGCGCGCAGCTCCTCGAACCGGCCAAGGCCCCGCAAGCGGCCCTCGCCGGGGTCGAGCCCGCCCTCGAGGTCGACCGCGAAGACGGCGGCGCCCTTCCACAGCCCCATGAACAGCAGGCGCTCGACGCCGCCGGCCAGTTCGCCGGCCAGCCGGCCCGGCAGATAGGCGACGCGGACGCCGGCTTCGCCCTCCGTCCCGTCATCGTCCTCGACCAGCGGCCGGCCGTTCCAGAGCGCGACGCCCAGGGAGTCCGGCGAGGCGAGCTGGCCGGCCAGCCATTCGGCGTCGCCGCGGCGGTCGCTGGCGCGGTCGAGCGGGTTGCCGGCGAAGGTGTTCTGGAAGGCTTCGAGAGGCATGGCGCCTGTTCTACGACGCCGCGCCCCGGGCCGATAGCGGCTCAGGCCTCCCGGTATAGGCCGACGGCGGGCGGCGCAGGCAGGCGGACGCCGAGCGTCTGACGCAGGTAGTTGACGCTGGCGGCGAGGTTGTCGTGCACCGTGCCGGTCCCGTCGCCGACCCGCGGCGCGTCGATGTCGAATACCGCCCAGCCCTTGA
>JAEYTM010000201.1 GCA_023434015.1 Pseudomonadota bacterium
GGGCCCCGCCCTGCCCGGAGCAGCGACCGCCGGCCCGAACGAGCGCGCCGGCCTGGCGCTCTCGACCGGAGCGGACAGCAACTTCGCCCGCGATCGAAACATCAGCGTCTCGCAACGCCCCCGCCCCGACTACGAGGCTCGCGGCCTGCGCACCGGGGCCTTCCTGGTCTATCCGAAGATCACGGCCACCTACGAGCACAACGACAACATCTACGCGGCAGAGACCAACGAGGTGGATGACAACGTCCTGCGCCTGACGCCGGAGGTTGCGCTGACCTCCGACTGGCCACGGCATGCCTTGGCGGCCTATGCGCGAGGCACCTTCAACCGCTTCCAGGATTTCGGAACGGAAGACACCGACGACTATGGCTTCGGCGCCAGCGGCCGCCTGGACGTGCTTCGCAACGCCAGCATCTCCGGCGGGGCGGACCACGCCCGCCTGACCGAGCCCCGCACCTCGCCGAACAGCCCCGCGGCGGCGCTGGAGCCTGTGCAGTACGATCTGACGTCCGCCCGGATCCTCGCCTCGCGTGAGTTCAACCGGCTGAAGCTGTCCGGCCGCTATGGCTACCAGGACTTCGACTATCGCAGCCCGCCCCGCACCGGGGGCGGCATTGTCGACCAGAGCTTCCGCGACCGCAGCATCATGGAGTTCATGGGGCGTGCCGACTATGCGGTTAGCCCCGATACGGCCCTGTTCTTCGAAGTCACGGGCAACACCCGCGATTACGACCGCCAGCCGCCCGCCGCACCGCTGCAGCGCGACTCCGATGGCGTGCAGGCGCTCGTCGGCGCCAATTTCGAGCTGGGCGCCCTGACCCGCGGCGAAATCGCGGTCGGCTACATCAGCCAGTCCTTCGAAGACCCGACGCTGGACAAGATCGACGGCTTCGGGGCGCGGGCCCAGGTCGAATGGTTCCCGACCGAACTGACCACCCTCACTTTCGCCGGCTCGCGGAGCGTGGAAGACAGCGCCACCCCCGGCGCCGGCGCCTACCTGTCGTCCAACATCAGCGCCCAGATAGATCATGAGCTGATGCGCAACGTCATTCTCACCGCCCAGGCGGCCTACGGGGAGGACGAGTACGACGTGATCGGCCGCCGGGACGAACGCAAGAACTTCGGCCTCAGCGCGACCTATCTGATCAACCGCGTGGTCGGGGTCACCGCCAGCTACAGCTACGCCGATCAGGACACGGTGAAGGGCGTGGGATCGCCATTCACGGTCAACAAGTTCGCCGCCACCCTGACCGCCCAGTTCTGAGGCCGGTGCAGCGTCAGCGACGGGCCGCGCCCGCGTCCGGGATATTGCAGGCGACGCCACCGGGATTACGGTGCGTCCGGCGGCCGGCGCCGGCCTGGGCGGCCTTTGAGGCTCAACGGAATGAACATGCATAACGCGTCGCTTTCCGAGGCCGACCGCGCTGCGCCGCCGGCGTCAGCCTCGCCGCTCGGTCAGCTGGACCTGCGCCGGCTCTATTCGGTGTTCCACCGCCGCATGCGGCTCTACGGCGCGGTGGCGCTGCTGGTCTTCCTGATCTCGGTCCTGATGCTGCTGCAGGCGACGCCGATGTACACGGCCACCGCCAGCGTGATGCTGGATCCACGCCGGGAGCAGGTCACCGACATCGAGGAGGTCCTGTCCGGCCTGCCGCCGGATTCCAGCGTCATCGACACCGAAGTCGAGGTGCTCAAATCGCGACAGCTGGCCGAGCGCGTCGTCGAGGCGCTGAAGCTGGACGAGGACCCGGAATTCAACGGCGCCCTGCGCGAACCCAGCGGTCGGGCCGCGGCCGTGGCGGCGGTGAAGGGCCTGTTCGCCTCCGCCACCCCGGCGGCGGTCGCCGAGAGTCCGGCCGCGATACAGCGGCGACGGGACGGGATCGTCGACGGCGTGCTGGGCCGGCTGGCGGTCAGCCGGACGGGACTGACCTACATCATCAGGATCAGCTTCCAGTCCGAGCGCCCGGGCCGCGCCGCGGAGATCGCCAACAAGTACGCCGAACTCTATCTGCTGGAGCAGATGGAGGCGAAATTCGACGCCACCAACCAGGCTACCCAGTGGCTCAACAGCCGGCTGGACGAATTGCGCCAGCAGGTGCTGCAGAACGAGGCGGCGGTCCAGCAGTACAAGATCGACAACAACCTGCTCAGCGCGTCCGGAACCAACCTGACCGAGCAGGAGATCTCCAGCTACAACGTCACCCTCGCCCAAGCCCGCGCCCAGCTGGCCGAAGACGAGGCGCGGCTGCGCACCGCCCAGGAGCAACTGGCCAGAGGCTCCAGCGGCGACGATGTCGGCGAGGCGCTGACCTCTCCGGTGGTGCAGCAGCTTCGCCAGCAGCGGGCCCAGGTGAGCGCCAATGTCGCCGACCTGCAGGGCCGCTACGGCGAGCGCCATCCCGAGATGCTCAAGGCGACGCGCCAGCTCTCGGACATCGACACCCAGATCCAGCAGGAGATCCAGCGGATCATCTCGAACCTGCAGGCGCGGGTGCAGGTGTCCCGCCAGCGGGCCGCCGCGACGTCCGGCAGCCTCGGCGGCGCCCGCGGCGCCCTGGCGTCGAACAACCGCGCCATGGTCCGCCTCAACGAACTCCAGCGGAACGCCGACGCCTCGCGCACCGTCTATGAGAGCTACCTCAATCGCTACAAGGAAACGAGCAGCCAGCAGGGGATCGGCCAGTCTGACGCGCGCATCGTCTCCAAGGCGAAAATCCCCACGGCGCAGAGCTCGCCGAACGTCAGCCGCAGCCTGTTCCTCGGCCTGATCCTCGCCCTGGGCGCAGGGGCCGGCGCAGTGGTGCTGGCCGAGACCCTCGATTCAGGCCTGACCACCGCCGAGGACATCGAACGGCGGCTCGACACCTCCTATCTCGGCGCGATCCCGAGCCTGGCGTCGGTGGCCGACAACACCAGCGTCGCCCCGATCGATCATGTGGTCGAGAAACCGCTTTCGGCCTTCTCCGAAGCCTTCCGCAACCTGCGCGCCTCGATCCTCTACTCGCGGCTGGGCGAGCGGGTGCAGGTGGTGGCCATAACCTCCGCCCTGCCCGGCGAAGGCAAGACGACCACCTCGATCTGCCTGGGACGGGTCGCCGCGCTGCAGGGCTCAAGGGTCATTGTGGTGGACTGCGACCTTCGTCGTCAGACCGTGAACCGGCTCCTGCGCGAGGAGCCCGCCGTCGGCCTGCTCGAGGCCCTGAGTGGCGAGGCCACGCTGCAACAGGCCATATCGGTGGATGCGGAGACCGGCGCGCACTTCCTGCCGCTGGCGAAAAGCGCCTTCACGCCGAAGGACATCTTCGGCTCGGCGGCCATGGACCGGCTGCTTGGCGAGCTGCGGGCCCGCTACGACCTCGTGATCCTGGACACCGCGCCGGTTCTGGCCGTGGCCGACACCCGCATGCTGGGACCCAAGGCCGACACGGTGGTCTGCCTCGTGCGTTGGCGGAAGACACCGCAGCACGCGGTCGAGGCCGCCTTCCGCATGCTGACCGGCACCGGAGCGCACCTCGGCGGTGTCGCCCTCACCCAGATGGATATGAACGCGCAGGCCAGGTACGGCTACGGCGATCCGGGCTACTATTATGCGGAGTACAAGAAGTACTACGTCAGCTGAGCGCCGCGCTCAGCCGAGGACCGAGACCGCCCAGCTCAGCGCCGTCCACCAGAAAGCCAGGCACAGGCCGCCGGCGATCAGCAGCGCTGTTCCGAACAGGGCCAGGCGGCCGTAGTCGGGCTGCAGGGCGGGCGCCGGATTGAACAGGTCTTCCAAGGCGATCTGAAGCTCCAGGGCGGGTGAGCGGCCAGGGGGCTCATCCCCCGTCGCAAGGGTGAGGTCCGCCCGGGGCGTCGCCGGAAGCCCGGCGTAAACCACGGTGTCGTTGCGGGCCGCCTGGGTCATGCAAACCTCCCGGATGCAGTCCCAGCAGGCGCTCAACTCCTTAAATCCGCGTTGCGTTGCAGGGTTAACGGGCGCGCCCCCTACGCGATCGCCGATCGCGGAGCAATGTCATTTAAGTTTCCGGCCTGTGATGTAACGCCGCACACCATCCGCTATAGTTGCAGGAGGGGCTGGCACACTTCGTGCTTGGGGGCTTTCGATGGTGTCGATGGCATACGAACGGGATGGAGAGGTGGGAGGCCCCGGCCGCCCGCACTTCGATCGCCTCGTCCTCGCCCTGGCGTTCGCCCTCCCCCTCGTAGTGGCCGTGCTCGTCTATGGCGGGGTTTACCTGGGGACGCCGAACCCGCTCCACCTGCATCCTCAGGACCGGCTGCATATCCTGGTCAATCTCGCCTGCGCCTACACCGTGCTGATTTTCGCCGCGCGGGCGCACGGGCATCTCGACCGCAAGCTGACCCAGACGGTGATGGTCGCCCTGCTGGTGAACGGCGTGCTGGCCTTCCTGATCCTGAGCGGGCGCTGGTACTTCTCCCGCCCGATCCTGCTGACCAACCTCGTCGTCACGGTGATGCTGGCCATTGGCCTGGTCCTGGCGCGCCACCGGATCGGCGGCCCCCGTGTGGCCTTCATCCGGCCGCTGGCCGAAAGCTCCGCGCCGTCCCGGCACTTCGGCGACCTGGTGACCTCGCCGACCGTCGACCTGACCCGCTACGACGTCATCCTGGTGGCCTTCACTGGCGGTATCAGCGTCGAGTGGGCGCGCGCCTTGTCGCGGGCGATGCTCGCCGGATGCCAGGTCCGGCATGTAGGCGAATATGTCGAGGACGTCCGCGGCTCGGTGGCGCTGGAGCATTTCGACCTCAACCAGGTCTCCAACGTCAGCCTCGTCTCCTATCGTCCGCTGAAGCGGTTCACCGACCTGGCGGCTGTACTCTTCGTGCTGCCACTGGCCCTGCCGATCATCGGCCTCGCCGCCCTGGCCATCCTGGCCACGACGCGCGGCCCGGCCTTCTTCGTCCAGGAGCGCGTCGGCCTGGGCGGCCAGCGCTTCCGGATGTGGAAGCTGCGGACCATGCGCCATTCGCCTCCCGGCGAGGCTCAGCGGGCGGCGACGCCCGGCGACGCGCGGATCACTCGGGTCGGCGCCCTGCTGCGCCGCTTCCGGATCGATGAACTGCCGCAGCTGTGGAACGTGCTGAAGGGCGAGATGAGCCTGATCGGGCCGCGTCCGGAAGCCGTACCCTTCCACGAGGAGTACGTCCGCGCCTTGCCGATGTACGCCTATCGCAACCTGGTCCGCCCCGGGATCACCGGCTGGGCCCAGGTCTGCGCGCCGCCCTCGGCCAACGCCGACGAGGCCCGGCGAAAGCTCACCTACGACCTGTTCTACGTGAAGCGCATGGGTCTGTTCCTCGACCTGCAGATCCTCCTGCGAACCATCTGGACCGTGACCCACGGAGCGGGCGTCCGGTGATGTCGGCGACCACATGACCGCGGCGGCGCAGAAGGAGCGGCCGGCGGGCGACAGATCGATCCCCGAGGCCCGGACGGAACCGCCGCCGGCCAGCGCCCGCGCGCCGATCCGGCTCGCCGTCCTCAACTCCCATCCGATCCAGTATTTCGCGCCGCTCTACGCCCATATGAACGCCGATCCGTCGTTCGAGGTGACGGCGCTGTACATGAGCGACGCCAGCCTGCGCGGCGCGCAGGACCCCGGCTTCGGCCAGGCGGTGACCTGGAACATCGACCTGCTCGCCGGCTATCGCAGCGTCTTCCTGGGCGAGGCGGCGCGGCGCCGGACGCCGGGCGGCTTCCTCTCGCTCGTCGTCCCCGAGGTCTGGCGGGAGGTCCGCTCCGGCCGTTACGACGCCCTGATGGTCCACGGCCACCACTATGCCGGCAACCTCATCGCCATCGCCGCTGCGAAATCGATCGGCATTCCGATACTGGTGCGCGGCGAGACCCATCTCGGCCTGTTGCGGGGCGGGATGAAGCGCTGGCTGCGCCGGCCGGTGATGAACCTGTTCTACCGGCTGATCGACCGCGCCATGGCCATCGGCTCGGCCAACGCCGACTTCTACCGGGCCATGGGCGTGCCGGACGACAAGATCTTCATCGCCCCCTACAGCGTGGACAACGCCCGCTTCGCGGCCCGGTCCGAGGCCGCGCCGGGGGAGCGGGCCGAATGGCGCGCACGCTTCGGCATCCCGGAAGAGACGGTCGCTGTCCTCTACGCCGCCAAGTTCACCCGCAGGAAACACCCCGACGACCTGCTGGCGGCCGCCGGCCAGTTGAAGGCCCAGACCGGCGCGCCCTTCACCGTGGTGATGTGCGGCTCCGGCGAACTGGAACCCGAACTGCGCGACTACTGCGCCCGGCACGGTCTCGACAACGTGGTGTTCACCGGCTTCGTCAACCAGGCCGACCTGCCCAGGCTCTACGGCGCCTGCGACGTCTTCGTGCTGCCGTCGGAGAACGAGCCGTGGGCCCTGGCGGTGAACGAGGCCATGTGCGCCGGCCTGCCGATCGTCCTGTCGCGGGAGATCGGCTGCGTCGCCGACCTCGTGCGCGACGGCGAGAACGGCTTCACCTTCGAGGCGGGCGACGTTCCCGCCCTGGCGGCGGCCCTGCGGCGCCTGGTCGAGGACGACGACCTGCGCGCCCGCCAGTCGGAAGCCAGCCGGCGGACGATTGCGCGCTGGGGCTACCGCGAATGCGCCGAGGGGCTGCGGGCCGCCCTGGCCGCCCGCGCCTGACATGGCTTTCACCCGACTGATCCGGGAGTTTCGCGGCCTCCAGGCCGTGCTCGACGGCCCGTCCTTCGCCCGCTACAGCGCCGCCACGCTCGCGAACGCCGCGGAGATCGCCCGCTCGCGCTCGTTGGTCGCGGCGGACCGTCGGATGCGCCGGCCTGTGCGCGTCCGCACCTGGCGCCACGACCTGGTCATCGACTGCGGCCTGATCGACCGGCAGATCGGCGACTTCGACCCGACCCTCACCTTCAGCGCGGTGCGCGAACTGTGCTGCCGCGACGTCTATTTCCGCGCCTTCGAGCCCTTCACCGGGCGCGGCCAGATGGTGCTCGACCTCGGCGCCAACCGCGGCCTGTTCAGCGCCCTGGCGGCCGCGGCGCTGGAGCCGGCCCGCATCGTCGCGGTCGAGCCGCAGGACGCCTACCTGGCGGCCTTCCGCGAACTGACCCGCGCGACCTCAGCCGAGATCACTCGCGTGGGGGCCTTCGTCGGGGCCGGCCCGATCAAGGACATGCTGCTGGAGACCCATCCCGACGTGCCGACCATCTCGCCGGCGGACCTGGTCGGCCCCGGCGAGCGCATCGCCTTCATCAAGGTCGATATCGAAGGCGCCGAAGCCAGCCTGATCGACGAGGGCGGCGCCTGGCTGGACCGGGTCGAGCGGATCGCCCTGGAAGCCCATCCCGGGCAATGCGACACGCCCGGGGTGCATGAAGCCCTGAAACGGGCCGGCCTGACCGTGTTCGCCGCCGACCACCTCGGCGACCCCGCCCCGCCCGGCGAAGCCGAATTCATGTACGGCGCGCGTTCCCCCGACTATCTCCGCCCCCGGTATCGGGGGCAAAGCTGACTTCCCTCGACATCCACCGCGGCCGTCCTCGATGAGTTCCAGCAGCCAGTTCCGCGTGAATTCGGCGTGGATGATGGTCCTGGCCGTCGCTCAGCGGCTGATCGGAGCCGTCTCGACCGCCGTCATCGCCAACGCTCTCGGACCGGCGCAACTCGGCGCCTACGCGGTCGCCACAACGACGGCGAACAATGCCTATGGCGTGAGCCGGCTTGGCGTCGACATGGGCGTCCATGTTCTCGCCTCCGCGAAGGACCCCGTCGCCGAGAAGGCAGAGCTGGAGGAGCTTCTCGGCGTCGCAACGACGCTCTTCCTTGGGATGGCGGCCTTGGGCGCGATGGGCTGCATCGTCTTCTCCGCGCCCATCGCCTTGCTGTTGTTCCGCACGGACGAGTTGCTGCCGTTCGTCCAGATCGCGGCGCTGCTGCTCTTCGGCCAGGTCGTCACCCAGCTCGCCTATGTGATCTTCGCCGGCCTGCACACCTTTCGCGCCTATGCCCGCATCCTGATGATCGTATCGCCGCTCGTCGCGATCGCCACCGCCCTCACGGCCCTGGTCTCGGGCGCGTTCAGGGTGGCCTTCGTCGCCGGCGCCGCACAGGTCGTTCTGGGCGCGGCCCTGGTTATGGTCGCGATCCGGACGGCGCACGGAATGGGTCTGAACATCCGCCCCCGGCTTGGGGCCCGGCCGGTGACGGCGATCCTGAGGGTCGGCCTGCCCTTCTATCTGGCGGGGCTGATCGCCCTGCCCGTCGACTATCTCGCCCAGGCCAGCCTCGTTCGCGGTCACAGCGTCTCGGCGCTTGGCGACCTGCGCGTCGTCGTCGCGATCATCGCCGTCGTGTCGCTGCTTCCGGGCGCCCTGAACGGCCCGATGATCTCCGCGTTCAGCCGGATCCATGGCGGCGCACGGGACATCGACGCCCTGTTCTCGCAAACCCTGCGCGGCGTCTGGACGGTCGCCCTGTTCGGCAGCCTGGTGGTCGGCCTCGCCTGGCCCCTGCTCGTGAGCCTGTTCGGCGCCGACTACGACGACGCGAGGACCATTGGCTTCATCGCGCTGATCTACGCCGTGGGGGTATGCCTGCGTAACGTGTGGTCCAACCGTCTGCTTTCGTCAGAGCGGCAGGGATTGCTGGTGCTGGTGAATTCCGCGGACGCCGTCGTGTTCGCCATCTGCGCGCTGCTGCTGGTTCCGCGGTTCGGGCTGGCCGGATACCTGGTGGCCCAGGCCTCCGGCGTCGTCGCCCCCCTGCTCGGCGCAACGGCGGTGGCGCTCGTCGGGGGCCATCGCGCGGTGGTGAGAAGCTACCTCATCGGCGGCGCGCTCAGCGTTCTCGCGCTCGCCCTGGTCACCTGGTTCAACCTCGGCTCGGCGGCCCTGGCGACCAGGATCGCGGCGGCCGCCATCGCCGGTACGGCTCTGGCCGCCACCTGGAGCCTGACGATGATCCATGCCGCCGAACGGCGTGCGATGGTGGCGGCCGTCTCGAACGGCCTGGCGAACGTGCGGGGCGGGCGCAAATGATCCGACGGGAACGCCCCACTTGTCGCGCGACCGCGCGACCGTGCCGGATGCTCAGAAGGGGTGGAATATGAGAGGCGGAGCCAAACGCAGCGAGGAGGTTCCGCTGCAGGACGTGCAGGCGGCCAACCAGGCTTGGTGGACCGACCACACGATGAGCTACGACTGGAACGACAAGATTGCCCGGCCGCCCTTCAGCGCCGAATGGTTCGAGGATGCCGACCGCCGGTTCATCCACGGCGCGCGGCTTTTCGCCCATGACCGCCAGCCGTTCGACCAGCTGATCCCCTTCGGCGACCTCAAGGGAAAGCGCGTCCTCGAGATCGGCTGCGGCATGGGTCTGCATTCGGAGCTGATGGCCCGGGCCGGAGCGGAGCTGACCTCCATCGACCTGTCGCCCACGTCGGTGGACGCCACGACGCACCGGTTCGCCCTCAAGGGCCTGCAGGGCGACGTGCGCCAGATGGATGCCGAGACGCTGGCATTTCCGGACGGGACTTTCGATTTTGTCTGGTCCTGGGGAGTCATCCACCATTCGGCCCACACCGGCCGGGTCATCCGGGAGATTCACCGGGTCCTCAAGCCCGGCGGAGAGTGCCGGGTGATGGTCTACAACCTGGCAGGCATGCCCGCCTATCTGACCATGATGCTCGAATACTCCTGGAAGTTCTGGAGGGGGAAATCGCTGGACGAATGCCTGTGGGCGACAACGGACGGCTTCACCGCCCGCTACTACTCGCGCGACATGCTCAGCGACATCTTCAGCATCTTCTTCGATCCGGTCTCCGTGACCACCTACGGCCAGGATGCGGACGCCGTTCCGCTGCCTGCAAAACTACGCAGGGCGATACTGAAATGGACCCCCGAGGCGCGGCAGCGGGAACTGGTCAGGCGCCGCGGCGCGTTCCTGTTCGCCACCGCGATCAAGCCGGCCTGACTTGCTCCAGCAGGCTGTCATAGGCGTTCAGGTACACGTCGCCGGCCACCTCGTCGGCGTAGCGTCGGCGGACGGTCTCCAGGCCTGCCAGGCCTATGGATTGTGCGTGAGCGGGGTCGGCGATCAGGCGGCAGAGCCGGTCCGCCAGCGCGTCCGCGTCGCCGATCTCCACCAGGTAGCCATCGACGCCGTCGGTGATGATCCCGTCGGGACCGCCGCTGCGGGTGGAGACCACCGGCGTCGCCGACGCCATGGCCTCGATCACCACGATGCCGAAGCCTTCCTCGTCCGAGGGCACGGCGAGGCATGCGGCGTTGCGATAGAGCTCGGCGAGCCGAGGCCCGTCCGGGCGGGACTCGAACCGGATGCGGTCGGCGAGGCCAGCCTCGCGTGCGCCCTGCCAGAATACCTCCGGCGGACCGTCAAATCCGGCGAGCAGCAGGTCGGGCGCATCCTCGCGGCAGGCCACGACCCGGCGATAGGTTTCGAGCAACAGCAGGGGATTCTTCCGCACGTCCGAAAAGCGGCCCACGGCCAGGATGTAAGGCCGCTCGACCGAGCGCTCGGCCGCAGGTTGGAACAGGGCCGTGTCGACCCCCGGCGGCGCGTAGATCACGCGAGTCGGCCGTCCGGCGTTTGCGGCGCGTGCATGGGCTTCCATCCAGGGATTTTCGACCATCACGGCGTCGACCTGGCGCAGCGCCTGTTCGTCGAGCCGGGCAGTGACCTGGGTCATCGCCCGTCGCCACAATGCCTTGGCCCCCCGGTTTGCCCAGGCCCGCGAGCGCCGCTCGACCGCGGTCAGGGTCGCCACCTGGAGAAGAACCGGCGCGCCGAGCCCGACCACCGGCAAGGCCCACGACGGCGCCCCGGCGACCACCTGGATCAGGTCGCAGCCGCGGAGCAGCCGCGCCAGGGGCGCGCGGGGCTGAAGCCTCTGGAACTCGATCTCTCCGAGATTTGCGCCGACATGGACGAAGTCATGGCCATGGCAATGCCCGCTTCGGGTGACGACGCCCCTGCCCCAGGTAGACGGCCGGGCGATGAGCAGGCTGCAGTCGTCACTTGCGGACGTGGCCAGCGAGATCACGCGCGCCTGGAAGTCCGGGCGTCGCGATATGGCCCGCAGGATGAATTCGGCGACCGTCGGGACCCCGCCCGTGTCCTCGAAGGACGGCACCACAAGACCGATCGTCCGCTTGCGCCCGCCGTCGGGATTCGCGCGATGGTTTTGCGTCAAGCTCATCGCGCCCGCTATAAGCGAAGCTTCCCGCGCGGAACACTGAATTACCAGGGCGGCGGCGATGCCTCGACGCCCAGCCCGCTCCTCACAGGCCGCAGGACCATGCGTCGCCTCGCCAAGCTTCCGGTGCGCCCATGTGCGGCATAGCCGGCGTACTGCTCCCGCCGGACGCGGAGCTGGCCGCACCGGTCGCGCGGATGTGCGAGAGCCTGCGGCCCCGCGGGCCGGATGCCGCGGGCGAGTGGTTCGACCGCGCGCGCGGCGTCGGCCTGGGTCATCGCCGCCTGTCGATCATCGACCTGGACGCCCGGGCCAACCAGCCGCTCGGACGGGACGGCGACGGTCTGCGCATCGTCTTCAACGGCGAGATCTACAACTATCGCGAACTCGGCCGGGAGCTCGAGCAACAGGGAGTGCGGCTGCGCACCACCAGCGACACCGAGGTGATCCTGGAGCTGTACCGCCGCCTCGGCCCGGCGGCCTTCCCCCGGCTGCGCGGCATGTTCGCCCTGGCGATCTGGGACCCGGCGCGCGACGCCCTGGTGCTGGCGCGCGACCCCTATGGCATCAAGCCGCTGTATGTCGCCCGCACGGCGCGGGGCGTATTGTTCGCCTCGCAGGTCAAGGCGCTGATGGCGACCGGGCTGGTGTCGGCGGCGCCGGACAACGCGGGCGTCGCCGGCTTCCATCTCTGGGGCAGCGTGCCGGAGCCGTTCACCGTCCATCGCGACGTGACCGCGGCGACGCCGGGCGCGGTGACCCTTCTGGGGCGCGACGGGAGCGCCCGGGTGGAACGGTTCGCCGATGTCGCCGCCGCCTGGGCGGTCAGCTCGCCCCCGCCGCAGGACGTGGCGGCCCGGGTGCGGGCCGCGCTGGCCTCGACGGTGGAGGCCCATCTCGTCGCCGACGTCCCCGTCGCGGTCCTGCTGTCCGGCGGGGTGGATTCGGGCGTCATCGCCGCCCTGATGGCCGAGCGCGGCCAGAGCGTCGAGGGTGTCACCATCAGCTTCGCGACCTTCGAGGGCGGGCCGAACGACGAGGTTCCGCGCGCTCGCGAGATCGCCGGGGCCTATGGCCTGCGCCACACCGTCCGCCGGGTGGAGCGCGAGGAGTTCGAAGCCGACACGGCGGCGATCCTGCAGGCCATGGATCAGCCGTCGATCGACGGGGTGAACACCTGGTTCGCGGCCAAGGCGATCGCCGAGCGCGGCTACAAGGTGGCGCTGTCCGGTGTCGGCGGCGACGAGCTGTTCTGCGGCTACGACAGCTTCCGCTCGGTCCCGCGCCTGCGCCGGCTTGCGCGGTTGTCGCGGCTGGCGGGACCGGCGGCCGACCCGGCCCTGGCGGCCGCCGCCCGGCTGACCGGCAAGCCCAAGCTCGCCGGGCTCGCCCGCTTCGGCGCCACTCTGGAAGGCGCCTATCAGCTTCGCCGGGGCGTGCTGGCGCCGAACGAATTGCCACGGGTCATGTCGCGGGAGGCCGCCCGCGAGGGACTGGAGCGGCTGGCCGCCGAGGCTGGCGGTTCGGCGACGGGCGCGGCCACGGAGACCGGCGCCGTCGCGGTGCTGGAATCGACCCGCTACCTGCGCAACCAGCTACTGCGCGACAGCGACTGGGCCAGCATGGCGCACGGGCTGGAGCTGCGCACCCCGCTGGTCGACTGGCGCCTGCTGCAGGACCTCGCCCCCCTCGCGCCGCATTTCCTGGACGGCGCGGGCAAGCGGCTGATGGCGCAATCCCCGGCGCGGCCGCTGCCGGCGGCGGTGGTCGAGCACCGCAAGACCGGCTTCTCCCTGCCCATCGGCGCCTGGCTGGCCGAGGGCGCCGTTTCGCCGCCCGACGCCCCGCAGCAGCCC
>JAEYTM010000141.1 GCA_023434015.1 Pseudomonadota bacterium
GTGCAGGCCTATGCCGAGACGCGCGGCATCCCGGTCCGCACGCCGGCCTCGATGCGCGATGCGGCGGAGATCGCCGCCTTCGCCGACCTCGACCTCGACGCGGCGGTGGTGGTGGCCTTCGGCCAGATCCTGCCGCGCGAGGTGCTGGAGGCCCCGCGGCTGGGGGCGTTCAACCTGCACGCCTCGCTGCTGCCGCGCTGGCGCGGCGCGGCCCCGATCCAGCGGGCGATCATGGCCGGCGACGCCGAGACCGGCGTCGACGTCATGCGGATGACCGAGGGGCTGGACGAGGGCCCGGTGCTGGCCACCGTGGTCACGCCCATCGGCCCGCTGGACACCACGGGGACCCTGCACGACCGGCTGGCGGCGGCGGGGGCGGCCGTGCTGATCGAGACCCTGCCGGCCATCGCCGCCGGGACGGCGACGGAGACGCCGCAGCCGGAGGGTGGCGTCACCTACGCCAAGAAGATCCGCTCGCGGGAGGCTCGCATCGACTGGACGCGGCCGGCGGCGGAGATCGACCGCCACATCCGCGGCCTGTCGCCGTTCCCCGGGGCCTGGTTCACCCTGGCGGGCGAGAAGGGACCGGTGCGGGTGAAGGCGCTGCTGAGCGCCCATGAAGCCGGGCGCGGGGACGCGGCGCCGGGGACGGTGCTGGACGACGCCCTGCTGGTCGCCTGCGGCGAGGGGGCGGTGCGGCTGCTGCGCGTGCAGCGCGAGGGCCGTGGGCCGCAGGACGCCGAGACCTTCCTGCGCGGCGCCCCCGTGGCGGCCGGGACGCGGCTGGACTGATGCCCCGCTACAAGCTCACCGTCGAGTACGACGGCCGGCCCTACGCCGGCTTCCAGGCCCAGGCCGCCCTGCCGACCGTGCAGGGCGAGCTGGAGCGGGCGGTGGCGGCGTTCAGCGGCGAGACCGCGCGGGTGCACACCGCCGGGCGCACGGACACAGGCGTCCACGCCACCGGCCAGGTGGTGCACGTCGACCTTTCGAAGGACTGGCCGGCGGCGACGGTGCGCAACGCCCTGAACGCCCACCTGCGGCCGGAGCCGATCGCGGTGCTGGAGGCCGAGGTGGCGACGGACCCGGAGTGGCACGCGCGGTTCTCGGCCACCGAGCGGCGCTACCTCTACCGCATCCTCAACCGGGCCGGGCCGCCGGCGCTGGACGCGGGCCGCGTCTGGCACCTCAAGAAGCCGCTGGACGCCGAGGCCATGCACGCCGCCGCCCAGGCCCTGGTCGGGCTGCACGACTTCACCACCTTCCGCGATGTCGGCTGCCAGTCGAAGTCGCCGGTCAAGACGCTGGACCGGGTGAGCGTCAGCCGCGTGGGCGAGGAGGTCCACCTGACCTTCGCGGCGCGCTCCTTCCTGCACCGGCAGGTCCGCTCCCTGACCGGATCGATCGCCGAGGTCGGCGTCGGGCGCTGGTCGGCGCGGGACCTGAAGGACGCGCTGGCGGCGAAGGATCGCTCGGCCTGCGGGCCGGTGGCCCCGGCCGACGGGTTGTATCTGGTCGGGGTGAGCTACTGAGCAAAGCGCGGCGCGCCCCCTCCGGCGCTTCGCCACCTCCCCTGCGAAGCGGGGGAGGAGCGGGCGCTGGCTCCTCCCTTGTGAAGCGGGGGAGGTCGATCGCCGCGCAGCGGCGAGACGGAGGGGGCGTCTAGGCGCCGAAGGTCTCGAAGTAGCGGGCGATCAGGCGCTCGTAGACGGCCTGGAGCTGGCGGATCTCGGCGACGGGCGCGCGTTCGTCGACGGCGTGCATGGTCTTGCCGACCAGGCCGAGCTCGACCACCGGACAGAGGGCGCGGATGAAGCGGGCGTCGGAGGTGCCGCCCGATGTGGACAGCTCCGGCGGGCGGCCGGCGACGTCGGCGACGGCGGCGGCGATCACCTCGGTGAACGGGCCCGGCGCGGTGAGGAAGGCCTCGCCGCTGATCTGCGGGGTGACGGTGAGCTTGCCCTTGAAGCCCTGTGAGACCGCCTCGGCCTCGGCCTGCATCCAGGCGGCGAGGTCGGCGCCCTTGTGGGTCGGGTTGAAGCGGATGTTCAGCCGCGCGCGGGCGACGCCGGGAATGATGTTGGTCGCCGTGTTGGGCACGTCGATCATGGTGACTTCCAGGTTCGAGGGCTGGAACTCGGGATAGCCCTCGTCGAGCACGCGGTCCTGCAGGCGGGCTAGCAGGCGGACCAGCACCGGGGTCGGATTGGCGGCGCGGTGCGGATAGGCGACGTGGCCCTGCACGCCCTCCACGACGATGTCGGCGTTGATCGAGCCGCGGCGGCCGACCTTGACCATGTCGCCGAAGGTCTCGGCCGAGGTGGGCTCGCCGACCACGCAGTGGTCGATGACCTCGCCCTCGGCGGCCAGGGCCTCGACCACCCGCCGGGTGCCGTGGGTGGCCGCGCCCTCCTCGTCGCCGGTGATCAGGAAGGAGATCGAGCCGTTCACCTGGCCGGCCGCGATGGCCGAGGCCGCGGCGGCGGCGAAGGCGGCGATGGCGCTCTTCATGTCGACGGCGCCGCGGCCGATCAGGACGTCGTCCACCACCTCGGCGGCGAAGGCCCCCTGGCTCCAGGCGGCGGCGTCGCCGACCGGCACCACGTCGGTGTGGCCGGCGAAGCAGAGGTTGGGCGAGGCGGCGCCGAAGCGGGCGTAGAGGTTCTCTATCTCGCCGAACCGCATCCGGCGGCAGGCGAAGCCCAGGCCGGCGAGGGCCTGTTCGACCACGTCCATGGCGCCGGCGTCGGCGGGGGTCACGGAGGGGCGGCGGATCAGGTCGCGGGTGAGTTCGACGGCGTCTATGGCGGCGGGCATGGTGGCGCTTTACCTATCTATCGTCCGCGAGGCGAGGGAGTTCGCATGCCCAGGATCGAGATCGAAAGCGCGCCGACCCGGTTCGGCGCCGGCTATCCGCCGCCCTATGACGCGCCGTGCCAGGGCCGCCGGCGCTGGAAGCTGGGCGACGCGGCGGGCCTGACGCAGTTCGGGGTCAACCTGATGCGTCTGCCGCCCGGCCAGTGGACCAGCCAGCGCCACTGGCACACCGCCGAGGACGAGTTCGTCTGGGTGGTCGAGGGCGAGGTGGTGCTGGTCACCGACGAGGGCGAGCAGGTGCTGCGGGCCGGCGACTGCGCCGGCTTCCCGGCCGGGGTCGCCAACGGCCACCATCTGCAGAACCGCTCCGACGCCGAGGCGGTGCTGCTGGAGGTGGGATCGCGCCGGCCGGGCGAGGACGGCTGCGACTATCCGGACATCGATCTTGTGCTGGACCCGGGGTCGACCGCCTATCGCCATCGCGACGGGCGGCCCTATGACGCCAGGACGATCCGCTCGCGCTAGTCGCGCAGCAGTTCGTTGATTCCGGTCTTGGAGCGGGTGCGCTCGTCGACGGTCTTGATGATCACCGCGCAGTAGGTCGACGGCAGCGACGGGTCGTCGCGGTTGGGGCGCGAGCCGGAGACGACCACGGAATAGGGCGGCACTTCGCCCAGGCGGACCTCGCCGGTCTTGCGGTCGACGATCGGGGTGGTGGCGGTGATGAACACGCCCATGGACAGCACGCTGCCCTCGCGGACGATGACGCCCTCGGCGACCTCGGCGCGGGCGCCGATGAAGCAGTTGTCCTCGATGATCGTCGGATTGGCCTGCAGCGGCTCCAGCACGCCGCCGAGGCCGGCGCCACCGGAGATGTGGCAGTTCTTCCCGACCTGGGCGCAGGAGCCGACCGTGGCCCAGGTGTCGATCATCGTGCCTTCATCGACATAGGCGCCGATATTCACGAACGAGGGCATCAGCACGACGTTGCGGGCGATATGGGCGCCCTTCCGCACCACGCAGCCGGGCACGGCGCGGAAGCCGGCGGCCTCGAACTGCGGCGCGTCCCAGCCGTCGAACTTGGTCGGCACCTTGTCCCAGAAGGGACCCGCCGCGCCGCCGCGCATGACGGTGTTGGGGTTCAGGCGGAAGGACAGCAGGATCGCCTCCTTCACCCACTGGTTCACCGTCCAGCGGCCGTCGGCCTCGCGCTGGGCGACGCGCAGGGCGCCGGAGTCCAGCAGGTTGAGCGTCTCCTCGACCGCGGTGCGGACCGGACCCTTGGTGGCGGTGGACAGCCCCTCGCGGGCGGCCCAGGCGGCCTCGATCTCGGTCTTCAGGTCGGCGGTGGGGATGGAGGAGGTCATTCAGGCAACTCTGAGCTGGGCGTCCGGCGGACCGGGCGCGGGAGGATCAGGACTGGACGGCGGCCGGCGGGCCGGGGCTCATCGGCAGATGAGGGTGCCGGCGCCGTGCTCGGTGAACAGTTCGACGAGCATGGCGTGGGGCCGGCGGCCGTCCATGATGACCACGGCCTCGACGCCGGCCTCGACCGCGGCGATGGCGGTCTCCAGCTTGGGGATCATGCCACCGGTGGCGACGCCCTCGGCGATCGCCGCGCGGGCCTCGGCCAGGCTCATCTGGCGGATCAGCTCGCCCTTGGCGTCGAGCACGCCGGCCACGTCGGTCAGCAGCAGCATGCGCTTGGCGTTCAGCGCCCCGGCCAGGGCGCCGGCGACGGTGTCGGCGTTGATGTTGTAGGTCTCGCCGCTTTCCGAGACCCCGATGGGGGCGACCACCGGGATGTAGTCCTCCTCGGCGTAGATCAGGGCTTCCAGCAGCTTGGGGTCGACCCGCTTGGGGTCGC
>JAEYTM010000142.1 GCA_023434015.1 Pseudomonadota bacterium
TCGCCCGGCGGGTCGGATCGCCCAGGGCGGCGAACACCCGCCCGACGTCGACGCCGGGCTCAGCCACGCGCTGGGGAGCCCAGCACCCCGCCAAGGCGCTCGAACAGTTCGCGCCAGCCGTCGCGGCGCATCTGCGGCCCGTCGGAGCCCTCGAAGAAAGCCGCCTGATGGGTGCAGACCAGGTCCGTGCCCTCGCCCGCGGCCAGCAGCTCGACCGTGATCAGGGCGAAGGACATCGGCGCCTCGCCGAGGATCATGGTCTGGGCCATGATGATGCGGCGGTCCGGCACGATCTCCAGGAAGACGATGTCGTTGGTGATCACCATGCCGGCGACAGGCGTGCCGGGCCTGAAACGGTAACGGCCGCGCTCCGCGCCGCCGGGCCGGAAGTCGAGCTGGTAGGCTTCGATGTCGTGCGCGCCGCCTTCGGCGAACCAGCGCCGCTTCTTGGCGGGATCGGAGAAGGCGTCGAACACGCGTGACGGTGGGACGGGATAGCTGCGCTCGACAACGAAGGTGTCGTGGATCACGGACGGTTCAGACATGGCTGATCCTCAAGCTGAAGTCATGACTTCAGCTTTCCGCCGGGCGTGGATATTGTCAAGTCGCGACTTCAGTGTCGATCAGGCGCCGGTGAGTTCGCCCATGGCGCTCTGCAGGTAGTTCTGCTCGCCGAGGCTGCGCAGCAGCGACAGCTGGGTCTCCAGGAAGTCGATGTGCTCTTCCGTGTCGCTGAGGATCTCCCGCAGCAGTTCGCGCGAGACATAGTCGCTGGCCGCTTCGCACAGCTTGATGCCTTCGATCAGGGTGACGCGGCCGCCGGTCTCCACCGCCAGGTCCGCCGCCATGCCTTCGCCGACGGTTTCGCCGATCGCCAGCTTGTGAAGGTCCTGCAGGTTGGGCAGGCCGTCGAGGAACAGAATCCGCCGGATCAGCTTGTCGGCGTGCTTCATCTCGCCGATCGATTCCTCGTAGGTGATCTTGCCGAGGCGGGCGAAACCCCAGTTCTCGTACATCCGCGCGTGCAGATAGTACTGGTTGACCGCCGTCAGTTCGTTGGTGAGCACCTGGTTAAGGAGCCGGATGATCGCCTTGTCGCCCTGCACTGGAGCCTCCGCGGGTAAGCTTGTGGCCGGACACTCGTCCGCCCCCCGGGGCAAGTCAAAGCCTATGTTTGCAAGTGATTAGCGGTCGCCGAAAAACCGGCGGAGACTACTCGGCGGCGTAGCGGAGCGCTTCGCGTTCCTCATCCAGCATCTTGCGCATGTCGCAGACGCAGCGGGCGCATTGCGCGTGGGTGTCGCAGGCCTTGAAGATCTGAGCCGGACGGGATGCGCCGGCGGCGATGGCCGCGCGGACCTCGCGTTCACGGATGCCGTTGCAGTTGCAGACGTACATGGGCCGGGCGGTTCCTGCTCTTCACCCCATCTTTAACTCAGATGCGAACGCGGTTGCAAGTCATTCGCAACCGCGTTCGGATGCCGCAAGCCGCAGGCGACGTGCGCGCAGGACGTGGTATGGAGGGACAGCGCCGTCGGCGACGCCCGGCGCGTTGCGGGAGGCCGACCATGGAACCCGATGCGCTGTTGCTGTCGCGGCTGCAGTTCGCCTTCACCATCGCGTTCCACATCATATTCCCCAGCTTCACCATAGGACTGGCCAGCTTCCTGGCGGTGCTCGAAGGCCTTTGGCTGGCGACCCGCAGGGAGGCGTTCAAGACGCTCTATCTGTTCTGGGTGAAGATCTTCGCCCTGTCGTTCGGCATGGGCGTCGTGACCGGGGTGGTGATGAGCTACCAGCTCGGCACCAATTGGAGCGTGTTCTCGGCCTTCGTTGGCCCGGTGATCGGCCCCCTGTTCGCCTTCGAGGTGCTGACCGCCTTCTTCCTGGAGGCCAGCTTCCTGGGCGTCATGCTGTTCGGCTGGAAGAAGGTCGGCCCCCGCCTGCACTTCACCGCCACCGCCCTGGTGGCCATCGGGACCATCACCTCGTCCTTCTGGATCATCTCGGCCAACAGCTGGATGCAGCATCCGACCGGCTTCGAGACCCTGGCGGACGGCACGCTGCGGGCCACCGACTGGATGGCGGTGATCTTCTCGCCGACCTTCCCCGAGCGGCTGGCCCATATGCTGCTGGCCGCCTTCCTGACCACCGCCCTGGTGGTCGGCGCGGCCTCCGCCTGGCGCCTGCTGCGGCGGGGAGACGAGGAGACCTCGCGCATCGCCCTGCGGATGGCCATCGGCATGTTCGCCGTGGTCGCGCCGCTGCAGCTCATCGTCGGCGACCTGTCGGGCAAGGACGTGCTGCGCTTCCAGCCGGCCAAGCTGGCGGCCATCGAGGCCTTCTGGGAGACCCGCACCCAACAGCCCTTTCACATCGCCGCCTGGCCCGACCGGGAGGCGGAGGGCAACCGCTGGGAGATTTCGATCCCGCGCCTCGGGTCCTGGATCACCGCCGGCGACGCCGCCGCCGAGGTCCGCGGCCTGAAGGACTTCGCGCCCGAAGACCGGCCGCCGGTGGCCATCGTGTTCTGGGCCTTCCGGGTGATGGTGGGGCTCGGCCTGGCGATGATCGCCCTGGGCTTCTGGGGCGCCTGGCTGATCTGGCGCGGCGGCGGGCCGGAGCGCTCGCCGCTGTTCCTGAAGGCGAGCATCGCCATGGGCCCGACCGGCTTCGTGGCGGTCATCGCCGGATGGATCGTCGCCGAGGTCGGCCGCCAGCCCTATGTGGTCTATGGCGTGATGCGCACGGCCGACGCGGTTTCGCCAGTGGGGGCCGGCCCGGTGTCCGCCTCCCTGCTCGGCTTCCTGGTGGTCTATGCGGTCATCTTCAGCGTCGGCGTCCTCTACATCCTGCGGCTGATCGCGGAGGGGCCGATCCCCAATCCCGACGCCGACACAGACCCGCCGAGCAAGCCGCGGCCGCCGGGCTATGCGCTGGGCGCGGCGCCGAAGGACCCGGAGGTGGGACCATGACCCTGGATCTTCCGCTGATCTGGGCCGGGGTGATCGCCGTCTCCGTCCTGATGTACGTGCTGCTGGACGGCTTCGACCTCGGCATCGGCATCCTCTTCCCCTTCGCCGGTTCGCCGGCCGAGCGGGACGTGATGATGGACACCGTCGCCCCCGTCTGGGACGGCAACGAGACCTGGCTGGTGCTGGGCGGCGGCGGCCTGTTCGCGGCCTTCCCCCTGGCCTACGCCGCGGTGATGCCGGCGCTCTACATCCCGATCCTGCTGATGTTGATGGCGCTGATCCTGCGCGGCGTGGCCTTCGAGTTCCGCCTGCGGGGGCGCCGTCACGGCAAGCGGTTCTGGACGGTGGCCTTCGCCGGCGGCTCGATCGTCGCCACCCTCGCCCAGGGCCTGGTGCTGGGCGGCTTCATCCAGGGGATCACCCTGCGCGACGGCGCCTTCGCCGGCGGGCCGTTCGACTGGCTGACGCCCTATACCCTGCTGGTCGCCGCGGGCCTGGTCGCCGGCTACGCCCTGCTCGGCGCGACCTGGCTGATCTGGAAGACCGACGACGAACTCCATGGCCGCGCCCGCCGCTGGGCCTGGCGGTCGGCCGGGGCGGCCGCGGCCCTGCTGCTGGCGGTCAGCCTCGCCACCCTGCTGGTCCATCCGCGCATCGCCCTGCGCTGGGGCTTCGACGCCGGCGCGCTGGACCTGGGGCGGCTGCTGCTGCTGTCGCCGATCCCGCTGCTCGGGCTGCTGGGCCTGGCGACGGTCGTCGGCGGCCTGCGGCGCCATTCGCACGGCTGGCCGTTCCTCGGCGCCTTCCTCGTGTTCCTGTCCGGCTACCTGGGGCTGGCCGTCGGCTTCTTCCCCAACATCGTGCCCTACGACATGACCTTCCGGCAGGCGGCCTCGGCGGACAACGCCCTGGCCCTGATGCTCGGCGGGGTGGCCATCCTGCTGCCGATGATCCTCGGCTACACCGCCTGGGTCTACTGGGTGTTCCGCGGCAAGGTGAGTTCGGATGCGGGGTATCATTGAGCCGCCGCCGGAGCCCGGCGCGCCGGCGGCCCCGCTCTGGAAGCGCCTCGGCTGGTTCTTCGGTCTCGCCGCCGCCGGCGCGGTTTCGACCGCCGCCGTCGCCTACCTCTTGAAGGCGCTGCTGAGATAGTGGTCTTAGGGGACATGTCTGCGCCCCTCTGCCGCCTCTATCTGATCACCCCGCCCCGGCTGGACGACCTCGCCGCCTTCGGACAGGTCCTCGCCCGGGCGCTCGACGCCGGCGACGTCGCCGCCCTGCAGATCCGCCTGAAGGACACGCCCGACGACGTGGTCCGCGCCGCCATCGACGCCCTCTATCCGATCGCCGCCGCCCGCGGCGCGGCGGTGATCCTCAACGACCGGCCGGACCTCGCCGCCGCCGCCGGGTGCGACGGCGTCCATATCGGCCAGGACGACATGCCGCTCGCCGAGGCCCGGCGGGTCATGGGCCCCGAGGCGATGATCGGGGTCACCTGCCACGACAGCCTGCACCTAGCCATGGAGGCCGCCGAGGGCGGGGCGGACTATGTCGCCTTCGGCGCCTTCTTCCCGACCGCCACCAAGAACGCGCCGACCCGCGCCCAGCCGGCGCTGCTGACCGGCTGGCAGGCCGACATGGTGGTTCCCTGCGTGGCCATCGGCGGGATCACCGTAGAAACCGCCGCCGAGATCGCCGCGGCGGGCGCCGACTTCCTCGCCGTCTCCGCCGGCGTCTGGTCCCATGGCGAGGGCCCGGCGGCGGCGGTGGCGACCTTCAACGCCGAGATCGCCAGGGGCCTCGCGGCCCGCGCCTGACCCTTTCCTTGCCTTGATGAGGCCCGCCCACTAGGTTCCGCGCCGCAATTCCCGTCAGGAAGATCCCAGAACGTGTCCACCCAATCGGCCCTCCTGAAGGTGATGTCGGACGCCGCGCGCAAGGCGGCCCGCGGCCTCAACCGCGATTTCGGCGAACTGGCCGAGCTGCAGGTCGCCCGGAAGGCCCCCGCCGACTTCGTCTCCGCCGCCGACCTCAAGGCCGAACAGACCATCTTCGAGATGCTGCAGAAGGCCCGGCCCGGCTACGGCTTCCTGGGCGAGGAACGCGGCCTGATCGAGGGCACCGACAAGACCCACACCTGGATCGTCGACCCGCTCGACGGCACCACCAACTTCCTGCACGCCATCCCGCACTTCGCCATCAACATCGCCCTGCAGCGCGAAGGCGCGGGCGTGGTGGCGGCGGTGACCTACAACCCTGTCAGCAACGAGCTGTTCTGGGCCGAGAAGGGCAAGGGCTGCTTCGTCAACGACAAGCGGCTGCGCGTCGCGGCGCGCACGCGGCTGGACGAGGCGGTGCTGGCCACCGGCATCCCCTACCTCGGCCACGGCCAGCACGCCCGGTTCCTCAAGGAGCTGCACCAGATGAGCCAGCGCGTCGCCGGCGTGCGCCGCTTCGGCTCCGCCGCCCTCGACCTCGCCTGGATCGCCGCCGGCCGCTTCGACGGCTTCTGGGAGCGCGACCTGTCGCCGTGGGACCTGGCGGCCGGCCTGCTGCTGGTCTCGGAAGCCGGCGGCAAGGTGACCGACGCCGACGGCGGGGCCGATCCGCTGGCCACCGGCTCGATCTGCGCGGCCAACCTCGAGCTGCATCCGCAGATGGTCGACCGCCTGCGCCAGGCGCAGTAGGTCGAACCCTTTCGCCGGTAGCGCCTAGGCCACCTGCCCGAACTGCAGCGCCGCGAGGCGCGCGTAGAGGCCGTTCCTGGCCACCAGCTCGGCGTGCGAGCCCTCCTCGACCACCCGGCCTTCATCCATGACCACGATGCGGTCGGCCTTGAGCACGGTCGCCAGCCGGTGGGCGATGACCAGGGTGGTGCGCCCGATCATGGCTTCGTCGAGCGCACGCTGCACCAGCCGCTCGTTCTCGGCGTCGAGGGCGCTGGTCGCCTCGTCGAGGAGCAGGATCGGCGCCTCGCGCACCAGGGCGCGGGCGATGGCCAGCCGCTGGCGCTGGCCGCCCGAGAGGCTGCGGGCGCGTTCGCCGACCGGGGTGTCCAGGCCCTGCGGCAGGTCGGCGATGAACCCCTCCGCCTGGGCGGCGCGGACGGCGGCCTCGATCTCCTCCAGGCTGGCGTCCTCGCGGCCGAACCGGACGTTCTCCAGCGCCGAGCCGGAGAACAGCGCCGAGTCCTGGGCGACCAGGGCCATGCGGGCGCGGACATCGGCCGGATCGGCCTCGCGCAGGTCGACGTCGTCGACCAGCACCCGTCCCGCCTGCGGATCGTAGAACCTCAGCAGCAGGCGGAAGACCGTGCTCTTGCCCGCGCCGGACGGCCCGACCAGGGCCACCCGCTCGCCGGGGCGGACGTTCAGCGAGAACCCGCGCAGCGCGGGAAGGTCGTCGCGGCCGGGATAGGCGAAGGTCACCTTGTCCAGCGTCACCTCGCCGCGCGACGGGTGCGGAAGCGGCGTCGGCGTGGCCGGGGCGGCGACGCCGGGACGGGCGTCGAGCAGGTCGCCGACCCGCTCCATGGCGCCGGCGGCCTTCTGCACGTCGCCCCAGGTCTCGCCGAGGGCGCCGACGGAGCCGGCCGCCATCACCGACAGGAAGGCGAACTGGAACAGGGCGCCCCAGCTCATGTCGCCGCGCAGGCCGGCGTGGACGCCCAGCCAGAAGATCGCCACCACCCCGCCGAACACCAGGCCGATGACCGCCGCGGTCATCACCGCACGGGCGCGCATCCGGCGCAGCGAGATGCGGAAGGCGTCTTCGACCGCCGGGCCGAAGCGGCCGGGGGTGGACGGCTCGCGGCCGAAGGCCTGCACCGTCTCCAGGGCGTCGAGGCTCTCGCCGGCATAGCCCACGGCGCTCGCGAACTGGTCCTGGGTCGAGGCCGTCAGCCGCCGCACCTGGCGGCCGAACAGGAACAGCGGCGCCAGGACGAAGGGGATCAGCAGCAGAACGAGGCCGGTCAGCGGCGGGCTGACCACCATCATCAGCACGATCGCCCCGATCAGGGTCAGCAGGTTGCGCAGGGCGACCGAGATCGAGGAGCCGACCAAGCTCTCGACGATCTGGATGTCGGTGGTCAGGCGCGACAGCACCTCACCGGTGCGGGTCTTGAGGAAGAAGGCCGGGTCGAGCGTCAGGATATGGCTGTAGACGGCCTTGCGGAGGTCGGCGACCACCCGCTCGCCCAGCTTGGTGATGAAGAAATACCGCAGGGCCGAGGCCAGGGCCAAGGTGAGGGCCACGGCGCCGATCAGCAGGAACCAGCGATCCACCGCGCCGCCGGCGGCCCCCGCCCCGGTGAGCTGATCGACCAGCAGGCGTACCGCCCCGGACAGCCCGAGGGTGGCGCTGGTCGACAGCAACAGGAACAGGAAGGACAGACTGGCGTCGCCCCAGTGGGCGGCGATGAACGGCGCGAGCCGGCGCAGCGCGCCAAGATTGCGGCTGCGCTCCCGCCGGCCGGCGGATTCGGAAAGGTTCTGGGCCAAAGCCGCGCCGGCGCTGGGCCGTCCTGGGGCGGTGGTTTCCGCCGGCGAGCCACTCATAACACGTTCACACCTTGCACTTCGTTGGGCGTTTCCTGTATACGCCCGGCTTCCTGAAGGTCGCCCTCGCGGGCGGTCGTCCCTCTTTGGCCGCTCCTTTACGTCAGGCGCCCGCGCGATGAAACAAGACACCCACCCGGATTACCACTTCATCACGGTCGTGATGACGGACGGCTCCAGCTACCAGACGCGCTCCACCTACCAGAAGGAAGGCGCGGTCCTGAACCTGGATATCGACCCCAAGACCCACCCGGCGTGGACCGGCGGCGGTCACCAGATGCTCGACCGCGGCGGCCGCGTGTCGCGCTTCAACGCCAAGTTCGGCGCCTTCACCCGCAAGTAAGCGCCGGCAGTCGGTACGGATTTCGAACGCCGCGAAGGGCGACCTTCGCGGCGTTTGGCGTTTGGCGTTCGCTTGGCGTTGGCAGGCCAGATCGGCGGACAGCCCGCGGGCCGCTAGAAGCCGCCGATGGCCACCCGCAGGCGATCGAACTGGGACAGCACCGGATGCGGTCCTTCGACCGCGGCGCCCTCGACATACATGCGCCGGTCCAGGTGCCGGACGCGCTCATAGAGCCGCTCGGAGCGGTCCAGCAGAACCAGCAGGCCAGGGGGCAGGTCGTCTTCCGCCGCGTCCTCCGGCGTTCCGCGGCAGACGTCCTCTGCGGCGAGGCGGTAGCGATCCTCGCAGGCCGCGTCAGCCGGCATGTCGCCTTCCCGCACCGCCCGCTGCACCAGCAGCCAGGAGGCCACCTGCATCAGGCGGGTGGTCAGGCGCATGCTTTCCGAGGCGTAGGCGAGGGCCGCGTTGCGCGACAGCAGCTTGGATTCCTGCCGGCCCGCGCCGTCGAGATAGCCGGCCGTCTCCTCGACCAGCTCCATCCCCTCCTGGAACGTGCGCTCGAACAGTTCGGAGCGGGCGAAATCCTGGATGACGTTGGCGCGCCAAGGTGTCGCGACGGCGGGATCGAGGTCGATCATCTTGCGTTCAAGGCCCTCAGTTTCCCACCGTTGGACGTCTTGTCATTTTGCCCCCGGCCCGTGCAACCGTCATGCCACGGAGGCGGTCCCGGAACGTGCCTAATTCGGGCCTAGCGAGAAGATGGCGTCGGCCGCGGCGCGGCCGGGGCGCGTTCGGTGG
>JAEYTM010000211.1 GCA_023434015.1 Pseudomonadota bacterium
CGCCACCTTGTGGGTGTTGCGCGCGCGCTTCTTGCGCTTGGAGGTACGGCGCTTCGGGACGGCCAGCGGAGTCTCGGTCTACGGAGTGAATGAAACGTGAAGTCGGCGATCAGCCCTGCGCGGCCGCGGGGCAGCCACAGGGTCCTGCATTGAGATCCGCCCCGCAGGTCGCGCAGAGTCCCTTGCAGTCGGGACGGCACAACGGCAGGCCGGAGGCGTCGAGCAACCACTGCTCCCGGATCGCGGGCCGGAGGTCCAGGGCCTGCCCGCCCTCAGCGAGCGGGTAGACATCGGGTTCGTCCGCGTTCTCGTCGTCCGCGTCGGCGAAGAGCAGGTGGGCATCGTTCTGCACCACGAACTCGACCGGCACCAGGCAGCGACGGCACTCGCCGGCCGCGGTTCCGTGGAACCCGCCAGAGAAGTAGAACCGCCCCGCCCCCCCCCCGCTGAGGCGTCCGGTCACCCGGATGCCCGTCACGGGCCGGACGTCGTGCTCCATCCACACCGCGTCGTCGGAGGCGAGGTCGGATTCGACCTGGACCGCCCCCTGCAAAAGGGTGCGAATGGGGTACGAAAGCATAGCCAAGTAAACTAATCGCGCTCGAGGGGCTAGGTCAAGCGGGTAAGATTGCGTGGTACAACGTCTTAGGTGCAGGACGGACGACGGATGACGGAAGCTCCAAGCATCCGTCATCCGTCATCCGTCCAAACCCTTAGATCGTGTCCGCTTCGGCGAAGAAGAAGCGGCTTTCCCGCACCGCATTCTCGTCCGAGTCCGAGGCGTGGATCGCGTTCTTGCCCTTCGACTCGGCGAACAGCTTGCGCACCGTGCCCGCGGCCGCCTCGGCCGGGTCCGTCGCGCCGATCGCCTCGCGCAGCGCGTGCACGGCGTTCTCCTTCACGAGGATGAGCGGCATGCAGGGGGCCGAGCTCATGAACTCGACGAGCTCGCCGAAGAACGGACGGCCACGGTGCACCGCGTAGAACTCCTCGGCCTGCTTCTTGGACATGTGCACCACGCGGGCGGCCTTGAGCGTGAAGCCCTGGCCCTCGAGGTGCGCGAGGATCTTACCGGCCTTGCCCGTGTTGAAGGCGTCCGGCTTGATGATGGAGAACGTGTAGTTGAGGGCCATTGCAGGCTCTGGTGGGTGCTGAAGGTTTGGGAACTACAACGGCTACGGCGGTTCAACGCAGAGGCGCAGAGGTCGCGGAGAACTGCGAAGGCCTTTTTGCAGGCAACGCACGAATCCTTCGGTGCGAGCCCCCTAGAAAAGGCAGTTGCCGTTCTCTGCGTCCTCTGCGCCTCTGCGTTGAATGTCGTTAGGGCTTAGTTGAGGCGCGCCTTGATCAGTTCGACGAAGTCGATCGGACGCGCCGCGACGCCCATGCCGGCGGCCTTGAAGGCCTCGATCTTCTCGGCGGCCGTGCCGGCCGAACCGGAGATGATCGCGCCCGCATGGCCCATGCGGCGGCCCGGCGGGGCCGTCTGGCCGGCGATGAAGCCCACGACCGGCTTCTTCATGTGCTTCTTCACGAACTCGGCAGCTTCCTGCTCGTCCGTGCCGCCGATCTCGCCCATCATCGCGATGGCCTTCGTGTTCGGATCCTTCTCGAAGGCCTCGAGGCAGTCGATGAAGTTCGTGCCGTTGATCGGGTCGCCACCGATGCCGACGCAGGTCGTCTGACCGATGCCGGCGCGGGTGAGCTGGTACACGACTTCGTACGTCAGCGTGCCCGAGCGCGAGACCACGCCCACCGGACCCGGCGTGCAGATGCGGCCCGGGATGATGCCGACCTTCGCCTCGCCCGGCGTGATGAGGCCCGGGCAGTTGGGGCCGATGAGGCGGACGCCGCGCTCCTTCACGAAGGGATAGACCTTCGTCATGTCGAGCACGGGCACGCCTTCGGTGATGCAGACCACGAGCGAGACGCCCGCGGCGGCCGCTTCCATGATCGCGTCGGCCGCGAACGGCGGCGGCACGTAGATCACCGAGGTGTTGGCGCCCGTCGCCTTCACGGCGTCGGCGACGGTGTTGAAGATCGGCACCGTGCCTTCGAACTTCTGGCCGCCCTTGCCCGGCGGCACGCCGGCGACGACCTGCGTGCCGTACTCCATCATCTGCTTGGCGTGGAACGAGCCGTCGCGGCCCGTGATGCCCTGGATGACGAGCTTGGTGTTCTTGTCGATGAAGACGCTCATCTTACTTGCCTCCCTTGGCCAGCTCGACCGCGCTCTTCACGGCCGTGTCCATGTCGCTGGAGGCGGAGAATCCGTTCTCCGTGAGGATCTTCATGGCGATCTCTTCGTTGGTGCCCGTGAGGCGGATGACGATCGGCACCTTCAGCGGGTTCTGCTTCGTGGCCGTCACGATGCCGTTGGCCACGTCGTCGGTGCGCGTGATGCCGCCGAAGATGTTGAACAGGATGGCCTTCACGTTCGGGTCGGCCGTGATGATGCGCAGCGCGTTGACGACCTTCTCCGGGTTCGACGAACCGCCGATGTCGAGGAAGTTCGCCGGCTCGCCGCCGTAGTACTTCACCAGGTCCATCGTCGCCATCGCGAGGCCGGCGCCGTTCACCACGCAGCCGACGTTGCCGTCGAGCTTGATGAACGTGAGGT
>JAEYTM010000305.1 GCA_023434015.1 Pseudomonadota bacterium
CCCGACGACAGGCGCAGCCATGACGTGGCCGGCATGAGGGTCGGCGGCCGGCGCGGAGTCCATCCGATGGCCGGCATGCGGATCGGCCGGCGCCATCCTGTGACCGGCGTGCGGATCGGCGGCAGGCGGTGCGGGCGGCATGTGGTGGCCCGCGTGCGGATCGGCGGTCTGCGCCAGAGCCGGAGCGGTCAGCAGCGACGCGGCGAGAGCCGCCAGAACCCACCGGCTCATGAGGCGGCTCCCTCGCGGGGGTGCACGGCGAACACCTGGAACATGCCGGCATGCATGTGGAACATCATGTGGCAGTGAAAGGCCCAGTCGCCGGCCTCGGCGGTCATGTCGAAGGTCACCTTGCCGCCCGGCGCGACATTGACCGTGTGCTTGCGCGGCAGGTGGCCGACCGGGCCGTGCACCAGCTCGAAGAAGTGGCCGTGCAGGTGAATGGGGTGGGTCATCATGGTGTCGTTGACCAGGGTCACCCGCACCCGCTCGCCCGCGCGGAACGTATAGGGTTCGGGCCTGTCGCTGAACGCGCGGCCGTCGAAGCCCCACATGAACCGTTCCATATTGCCGGTCAGGCGGATCTCCAGCACCCGATCGGGCGGGCGGCTGTCCGGGTTCGGCTCCAGGGCGATCAGGTCGCGATAGACCAGCACCCGGTGGCCGACGCTCTCCAGACCCTGACCGGCCTCGCCGGTGCGGTCGACCGGCATGGGCGAGATCATCTGGACGCCGGGCCCCATCTTCACCTGCGGGGCGTTGGCCGGGTTGCGCATCGACATGTCCATGCCGTGCGCCTGGCCCATCGTATCGGAGCCGCGGGGCCGGGGCGCGGCCATGCCTGGCGGTTCCCCGACAGGTCCGGCCGCGCCGCCGTGATCCATGCCCATGTCGCGCATGGAGGCCAGCGGACGCTCGCGCAGCGGCGGAACCGGCGCCGTCATCCCCGCCCGGGGCGCCAGGGTCGCGCGGGCCATGCCCGAGCGGTCCGACGCCTCCGCGACCAGGGTGTAGGCCTGCGCCTCGGCCGGCTGGACGATCACGTCATAGGTCTCGGCGTTGCCGATCTGGAATTCGTCGACCGCAACCGGCCGCACGTTCTGGCCATCGGCGGCCACGACTGTCATCGGCAGGCCGGGTATGCGGACGTTGAAGATGGTCTGAGCGGCGGCGTTGACGAAGCGCAGGCGCACCCGCTCGCCCGGGGCGAACAGGGCGGTCCAGTTGTCGGCCGGCCCATGGCCGTTGACCAGGAAGCTGTAGGTCGCGCCGGTGACGTCGGCGATGTCGGTGGGGTCCATCCGCATCCGCGCCCATTCGATCCGCTCGGCCAGGGTCTGGTCGCGGCCGGCGATAAGGCCGCCGACGGTCTGCTTCTGGAAATTGAACACTCCGCCCTGCCCTTTCAGGCGGCGAAAGATCGTGTGCGGATGCATGAAGCTGTAGTCGGACAGCACGACGACGTGCTCGCGGTCATAGGCCACCGGATCGTCGCCGGCCGGATCGATGACGATCGGGGCGTAGTGGCCCATCGGCTCCTGCATGCCCGAGTGGCTGTGGTACCAGTAGGTGCCGCTCTGGATGACCGGAAACTCGTAGGTGAAGGTCTCGCCGGCGCGGATGCCGGGGAAGCTGACGCCCGGCACGCCGTCCATCTGGAACGGAACCAGCAGGCCGTGCCAGTGGATCGAGGTGTCCTCCTCCAGGCGGTTGATCACCGACAGGCGGACGTTCTGCCCTTCCCTCAGCCGGATCAGCGGACCGGGGACCGTGCCGTTGATGGTCACCGCGTGGCCGGTCCGGCCGTCGAGGCGGAGCGCGGAGTGGCCGATCTCCAGCCGGATATCCTCGCCGGTCAGGGCCTGCGGACGGGCGAGCCCTGGGGCGGCGCTCAGCGCCCACGACGGGAACAGCGCCGCGGCGCCGGCCCCACCTCCCAGGCTGGCGGCGGCGCGCAGCAGGGCGCGGCGATCAAGGTCTTGGGCGCGCAGGCGACGGGGAGGCATGCGGCCAGCTTATAGGCGAGGCCGACGGGTTTGCCTCGGTCGTCGTGCGGCCGCGCCTCAGTCCGGCAGGGCGAAGGCCGTGACCTCGTCGGCGCCGGCCGCCTCGCCCCAGAAGCCGCCGGTGATGACCGCCGCCACGTGCTGCTTCCCGCTGCGGGTCTTGTAGGTGATCGGATGGGCGTAGATCGAGGCCGGCAGCCTGACCGTCCAGAGCTCGCGCCCGGTCCGGGTCTCGAACGCCCGCAGCCGCTTGTCGTCGGTCCCGCCGATGAAGATCAGCCCGCCGGCGGTGGTGATCGGCCCCGCGACGCTGGGCCGGCCGGTGTTCGGATCCGGCAGGCCGTCGGTGACTCCCAGGGTCTGGCGCCAGGCGATCTGGCCGCTGGCCAGGTCGATCGCAT
Source organism: Pseudomonadota bacterium (assembly GCA_023434015.1). GTDB lineage: Bacteria > Pseudomonadota > Alphaproteobacteria > Caulobacterales > Caulobacteraceae > Phenylobacterium. The sequence continues at coordinate 2,408 of JAEYTM010000305.1, forward strand.
AGAGGCTGCCCCAGGGCGGCTGCTGGCACGGCATCCGGCTCGCCCGGTCCCAGAACCACTGGTAGCCGTCCCGCTGGCCGTAGGTCCCGTCCGGCAGGCGGACCATGTACTGCGGGCTGCCCATGTCCTTGCTGTTGACGATGTAATAGCCCGAGCCGGGATCGAAGGCCGCGTGGCCCCAGTCGATGCCGCCCCAGTTGCCGGGGAAGCGCGCCACCGCCGAGTCCGCCCGCGGGGGCTGGAAGAAGCTCCCCGGGACGATGGTCATGTCGCGGATCAGCTTCTCGCAGGCGGCGGTGTGTTCCGGCGTGACCCTGGCGATCTCGTCCATGTTGAAGCTGGTGCGACCGAGCGGCGGGGTCACCGACATCGGCTGGGTCGGGGCCGGGACCTCGCCGATCATGTCGGTCTCGGTCGGCACCGGAACCTGGCGGATCGGGTGGATCGGCTCGCCGGTGACGCGGTTCAGCAGGAACAGCAGGCTGGCCTTGCTCATCACCGCCACGGCGGGGACCGTCTTCCCGTCGATCTGCACGTCCATCAGGGTGGTGAGCGGAAGGTCGTAGTCCCAGAGGTCGTGACGCAGGGCCTGGAAGTGCCACAGGTACCGGCCGGTCGCCGCGTCGACCGCGACGAGGGAGTTGCTGAACAGCGACTCTCCGGGCCGGTCGCCGCCGTACTGGTCGAAGGTCGGGGCGCTGAACGGCAGGTAGGCGATGCCCCGCGCCTCATCGAGCGTCACCCCGACCCAGACATTGACCCCCGAGCGCTTGACCCAGCTGTCGCCCGTCCAGGTCTCGTGGAACCGCTCGCCCGGCTGCGGCACGCCGTTGAACCGCCAGACCTCGCGGCCTGTGCGGACGTCGAAGGCGCGCACGGCGCCGTTGGCCCCCTGGGCCGGAATCTCCTGGGTCCGCGAACCGGTGATCACCAGGTCGCGGTAGATCGTCGGCGCGGACGTGACGCCATAGAAGGCGTTCGGGATGCCGTTGAGGATATCCGGCGTCTTCATGTCGACGACGCCCTGCGTCCCGAAGCCCGCCGCCGGCGCGCCCGTCTCGGCGTCCAGGGCGATCAGCAGCCCCTGACGGGTGCCGAAGACGATCCGCGGGCGCTCGCCCGATCCGCCCTTCCAGTAGGCGACGCCGCGGGTCGCAGGATTGTCGGCGGTGTCGGCCAGGCGGTAGGCCCACAGCTCCTTTCCCGTTTCGGCGTCGAGCGCGACAACCCGGCCATAAGGGGTCGAGAGGTACATGACCCCGTTCACCACCAGCGGAGTGTTCTGGGACGCCGCGAAGCCGCGGACCCGCGCGCCAGGCTCGGTCGGGGGCCGCATGTGATAGGTCCAGACCGGCTTGAGCCGGCCGACGTTGGCCGGCGTGATCTGCTTCAGCGGCGAATGGCGCGCTTCGCCCGGGTCGTGGCCATAGGCCTGCCACTCCTCGGCCGGCGTCGGCGCCGCAGCCAGGGCCGGAAGCCCGGCGGCGAGGACGCTGGCGAAAACCGTGGCGAGCGCCGTTTTCATCGAGGATGTCCTTTTCCGGCCCGCCGCCCACAGGGCCAGCGGGCTTGACCATGCCGTCACGCCGCCGACTTGGCGAGCCTCAGCCCGACGTCGTCTCCCTCCGGATATCGAGTGCGACGTCGACGATCATGTCTTCCTGTCCGCCGACCATTCTGCGTCGTCCGAGTTCGACGAGGATCTGTCGGGTGTCGAC
>JAEYTM010000005.1 GCA_023434015.1 Pseudomonadota bacterium
CGCGCCCCTGCTCGCGGCCGGCGGCGCCGGCGCGGCCTTCGAGGGCCTCCACCTGCCACTGGTCGTCTCGCTTGAGGCCCTGCCGCCGGAGGCGCGCGACGACTGGCCGATGGCGCGGCTGGTCGAGCGGGCCGGGCTGGCGCGGCTGGTCTGCCCCGCGCGCTCGGCGGAGCGGGTCCGCGGCGCCAACACCCCGGCCGAACGCGAGGCCTTGCTCGCGGCGTTCGCCGAGGCCGAATCCGCCCAGAAAGGCGGCGCCCGATGATCAACGAGCGGGCGTTCAGCGGCCGGGAGCGCCGAAGGACGGTCCGCAGCCTCTCGCTGGTCCGCGTTACACAGCCTTAGTCGCCCCGCATGCGCGTGCTCGTCATCGATCCCGATCCCGCTCGCGGCGCCCTGGTCGCCGAAGGATTGCGCGGGGTGGAGCCCCTGGAGGTGCTTCAGGCGCCCATCTATGTCGAGGCCGAGGCCAGCGCCTTCTCGCCCGACGTGGTGGTGGTGGCGGCCGAGAGTCCGGATCGGGACACCCTGGAGAGCCTGCGCGAGGCCACCGAGGTCAACCCGCGGCCGATCGTCATGTTCGTCGACCGCTCCGAGCCCGGCCTCGCCGAGGAGGCGGTCAGAGCCGGCGTGGCGGCCTATGTGGTCGACGGGCTGGCGGCCGCGCGGGTCCGTCCGGTGCTGGAGGTGGCGATGAGCCGGTTCCAACTGATGCAGCAACTGCGGCTCGATCTCGCCAAGGCCAAGGCCGACCTGGCCTCGCGCAAGACGGTCGAGCGGGCGAAGGCCCTGCTGATGAAGGCGCGGGGCCTGGACGAGGAGGCCGCCTATCGCCTGCTGCGCAAGCTGTCGATGGACACCGGCCGTCCGCTCGGCGCGGTGGCGACCGACCTGCTGGCCTACCATGGCGTGCTGAAGGGAGACGATTCATGAGCCGGACGTTCAGGCTCGGCTTCGTGCCCCTCAACGACGCCGCCGCCCTGCTGGTCGCCTCGGAGAAGGGGTTCTTCGCCGACGAGGGCCTGGAGGTGGAGCTCAGCCGCGAGGCGTCGTGGGCGACGGTGCGGGACAAGCTGGCGGTCGGCGCGCTGGACGGCGCGCATATGCTGGCGCCGATGGTGCTCGCGAGCTGCCTGGGGGTTGGCGGCGAGCCGGTCCCGATGGTCGCGCCGCTGGCGCTGACCCTGAACGGGCCGGCGGTGACCCTGTCCGCCCCGCTCGCCGACAAGGTGGGCGGGCCGGACGCCTCGGGCCTGGCCCGGCTGATCGCCCGCCGCAGGGACGAGGGCGCCAGTCCGCTCACCCTGGCGACGGTCTTCCCATATTCGACGCACAGCTACCTGCTCCGCCACTGGCTGGCCGAGGCCGGCGTGGATCCGGACCGAGACGTGCGCCTGACGGTGGCGCCGCCGCCGCGCACCGCCGGGCTGCTGGCCGCGGGCGTCATCGAAGGGTTCTGCGCCGGCGAGCCCTGGAACGCGGCGGCGGTTGCGGCCGGCGCCGGGCGGGTGATCGCCCGCGCCCGCGACATCTGGCCCGACACGCCCGACAAGGTCTTCGGGGTGACCGAGGCCTGGGCGCAGGCGAATGGAGAAGCCCTCGGCGGCCTGCTGCGGGCGCTGGTCCGCGCCTCGGCCTGGATGGAGGCGCCGGAGAACCGCGCCGAGCGGGCGGCGCTGCTGGCCCGGTCGCACCTGGTGGGCCTGCCGGCGGACCTGATCGCCGAAAGCCTCGACGACATCGTCTTCCATGCCGGCAGGGCCAACCGCCCGTCGCCGCAGCACGCGCAATGGGTTCTGGGGCAGATGGTCCGCTGGGAACAGGTCGACCCGGCGACCGACCTGGCCGCCGTCGCGGCGCGGGCTTACCGCCCTGAGCTCTATGAGGCGGCTCTGGACGCCTGAAAACCAGTCAGGCGTGCGCCGCGGCGCCGACTTTTTGCACTGCACCCAAACAGTTTGCCGGTCGCGGCCCGCAGGATGGTGACGGCGCGGGCCTGACGGGTCCTCCTTGGGCTCAGGCCTAGGACAACGGCGTTCGCGGCTTCTGGACCGGCTCGAAGAAGAGCCAGCCGCACCGGCGACGCCGCCTCACACCACATGTCCGGGGTCTTCCCAGATGCTGAGCCGTTCCTTCCTCAAGGCCGGGCATACGCCCACCCTGCTGTCGGCCTTCCTGTATTTCGACCTGAGCTTCATGGTCTGGGTTATCCTCGGCCCGCTGGGCGTGGCCATCGCCAGGGACTTCAACCTTGATCCCGCCCAGAAGGGCCTGATGGTCGCCGTGCCGGTGCTGGCCGGCGCCCTGCTCAGGCTGGTCATGGGCGTGCTGGTCGACCACATCGGCCCGCGCCGCACCGGTCTGATGGCCCAGGCGACCGTGCTGGCCGGTCTGGCCCTCGCCTGGTTCCTGGGCATCCACAGCTATCCGCAGGTGCTGATGCTGGGCCTGGTGCTCGGTGTCGCGGGAGCCTCGTTCGCCATCGCCCTGCCGCTCGCCTCGCGCTGGTATCCGCCCGAGCATCAGGGTCTCGCCCTGGGAATCGCCGGGGCTGGCAATTCGGGGACCGCGCTCGCCGCCCTGTTCGCGCCGGGCCTCGCCCAGATGTTCGGCTGGAGCAACGTGATCGGCCTGGCGACCCTGCCGCTGGCGGTGGCCTTCGTGGTCTATTTCTTCTTCGCGAAGGACGCGCCGAATCCGCCGGCCCCCAAGAGGCTCGCGGAATATCTGGCGGTGCTGCGCACGCCGGACGCCTGGTGGCTGATGGCGCTCTACGGGGTGACCTTCGGCGGTTTCGTCGGCCTGTCGTCGTCCCTGACCATCTACTTCAACTCCGAGTACGGCCTGTCGCCGGTGACGGCGGGCTTTTTCACCGCGGCCTGCGTTTTCGCCGGCTCGTTCATCCGCCCGGTCGGCGGAGCCCTGGCCGACCGCTTCGGCGGGGTGCGGACCCTGAGTGTCGTCTACGTCCTGGCCGCCCTCGGCCTGGCGCTGGCCAGCTTCCAGGCGCCCGACCCCTATCTCGCCCTGGCGGTCCTGATGTTCGCCATGCTGGCGCTGGGCGCCGGCAACGGCGCCGTCTTCCAGCTCGCGCCGCAGCGGTTCGGCCGCGAGATCGGCGTGGTCACCGGCCTGGTGGGCATGACCGGCGGGGTCGGTGGCTTCTACCTCGCCTCCAGCCTCGGCTGGGCCAAGCAGATGACCGGCTCCTACCAGATCGGCCTGCTGGCCTTCGCCGGCCTCGCCCTGCTGGCGCTTGCCGGCCTCACCGGCGTGAAGGCCCGTTGGCGCCGCACCTGGGGCGCGGGCTCCGCCGCTCCGCTTCGCCTGTGACCGGGAGGATCGCGATGTCCAAGGAAAAGCTGCCTGCCAGGGAACGGCTGGTCGTCATCGGCAACGGCATGGCCGGCTGCCGGGCGGTGCAGGACGTGCTCAGGCGTGACCCCGACCGCTACGAGGTCACCATCTTCGGCGCCGAGCCCAGGGTGAACTACGACCGGATCATGCTGTCGCCGGTGCTGGCGGGGGAGAAGTCCTTCGCCGACATCGTCATCAACGACGAGGCCTGGTACCGCGACAACGGCATCGTTCTGCACGCCGGCCGCGCCGCCGAGGCCATCGACCGCGAGGCGCGTGTGGTGCGGGCCGAAGGCGGGCTGGAGGTCGCCTACGACCGGCTGATCCTGGCCACCGGCTCGGACCCGATCCGCCTCCCCCTGCCGGGCGCGGACCTGAAGGGCGTCGTCACCTTCCGCGACCTCGACGACGTGGAGGCGATGGTCGCCGCGGCGGCGACGCCGGGCGCCAGGGCCGTGGTGATCGGCGGCGGCCTGCTGGGCATCGAGGCCGCCTACGGCCTGGTCCGCCGTGGCATGGCGGCGACCGTCGTCCATCTGGTCGACGTGCTGATGGAGCGCCAGCTCGACGCCTCCGCCGGCTTCCTGCTGGCCGACGCCCTGGCCGAGCGCGGCGTCGACACCGTGCTGGGCGCCCAGTCCGAGGAGATCGAAGGCGCCGGGGGCCAGGTGACCGGCCTGCGGCTGAAGGACGGGCGGGTGTTGCCCTGCGACCTGCTGGTCATGGCGGTCGGCATCCGGCCGAACACCCGGCTGGCGAAGGACGCCGGGCTGGAGATCAATCGCGGCGTGGTCGTCGACGACGGCATGCGCACCTCCGATCCGCGCATCCTGGCGGTCGGCGAATGCGTCGAACACCGGGGGCAGTGCTACGGCCTGGTCGCGCCGATCTGGGAGATGTGCAGGGCGGCGGCGGGCTCGCTCACCGACGGGCTCAGCGCCTACGAAGGCTCGGTGCTGTCGACCCGGCTGAAGGTGTCGGGCGTCGACGTCTTCTCGGCCGGGAAGTTCTCGGGCGGGGCGGGATGCGAGGACATCGTGTTCCGCGACGCGGGTCGGGGCGTCTACAAGCGCGTGGTCCTGGAGGAGGGCAAGGTCGCCGGCGCCGTGCTGTTCGGCGATGCGGCCGACGGCGGCTGGTATTTCGACCTGATGCGCTCGGGCGCCTCGGTCGCCGAGATCCGCGAGACCCTGATCTTCGGCCAGACCGTCACGGAGGGCCTTCGGGGGCTGGACCCTAGCGCGGCCGTTGCGGCCATGGCCGACGAGACCGAGGTCTGCGGCTGCAACGGCGTCTGCAAGGGCGAGATCACCGGCGCCATCGCCGCCCAGGGGCTGAACACCCTGGACAGCGTGCGGGCCGTGACCAAGGCCTCGGCGTCCTGCGGCTCCTGCACGCCGCTGGTGGAGAAGCTGCTGAAGCTGACCCTGGGCGACGGCTTCCAGGTCCAGACCGGGCCGAAGCCGATATGCGCCTGCACCCACCACGGCCACGACGAGACCCGGCGGCGCATCCTGGCCGAGGGGCTGAAGTCGATGCCGGCGGTCATGCAGGCGCTGGAATGGACGACTCCCGACGGCTGCGCGTCCTGCCGGCCGGCGCTGAACTACTACCTGCTGTGCGCTTGGCCGGGGGACTACCGCGACGACAAGCAGTCGCGGTTCATCAACGAGCGAGCCCACGCCAACATCCAGAAGAACGGCACCTATTCCGTCGTGCCGCGGATGTGGGGCGGCATGACCAGCGCCGACGAACTGCGGGCCATCGCCGACGTGGTCGACAAGTTCGAGATCCCGGCGGTGAAGGTCACGGGCGGCCAGCGCATCGACCTGCTGGGCGTCAAGAAGGACGACCTGCCGGCGGTTTGGGCCGATCTGAACGCGGCCGGCATGGTCTCCGGCCATGCCTACGCCAAGGGGTTGCGGACCGTGAAGACCTGCGTAGGGACCGACTGGTGCCGGTTCGGGACCCAGGATTCCACCGGCCTGGGCATGCGGCTGGAGAAGTTCATGTGGGGCTCGTGGGCGCCGGCCAAGGTCAAGCTGGCAGTCTCCGGCTGCCCGCGCAACTGCGCCGAGGCGACCTGCAAGGACATCGGGGTGATCTGCGTCGACAGCGGCTACGAGATCCACCTCGGCGGCGCCGCCGGCCTGCACATCCAGGGCACGGAGGTGCTCACCAAGGTCGCCACCGAGGAGGAGGCGATCTGGACGATCTGCGCGGTCACCCAGCTCTATCGCGAGGAGGGCTGGTACCTGGAGCGGGTCTACAAGTGGATGGCCCGGGTCGGCCTCGACACCATCAAGGCCCGCATCGAGGACCCCGACCAGCGCCGGGCGCTCTACGACCGCTTCGCCTATTCGCAGCGCTTCTCCCGCATCGACCCCTGGGCCGAGCGTGTCGCCGGCCGCCACGCCGAAGAGTTCAATCCCCTCAGCCGACGTCTGGAGTTCGCATGAACGCGCATGTGAAGGACCCGCTCACCTGGACCGACGTCGGCGCGGTCACCGATATCCCTCTGCGCGGAGCCCGCCGGGTGCCGACGCCGATGGGCGACATCGCCATCTTCCGCACAGGCGACGGCAAGGTGTTCGCCCTGAAGGACGCCTGTCCACACAAGGGCGGGCCGCTCAGCCAGGGGATCGTCCACGGCCATGCGGTGGCCTGCCCGCTGCACAACTGGTCGATCGACCTGGCCAGCGGCGAGCTGATGGGGGCGGACCGCGGCAAGGGCTGCGCCCCGCCGATCCCGCTGGAGGTGCGCGAGGGCCGGCTGCTGCTGGGCCAGGCCTGAGGCGATGGGCGATGTCCGCACCACCTGTCCCTACTGCGGGGTGGGCTGCGGCGTCCGCGCGACGGCGCAGGACCGGTCGCTGGCCCTGGCCGGCGACGCGGGCCATCCGGCCAATTTCGGGCGGCTGTGCTCGAAGGGAAGCGCGCTGGGGGCGACGGTGGGGCTCGAGGGCCGGCTCCTGTCGCCGATGATCCGCGACCGGCCCGCCTCCTGGGCTGAGGCCACCGGCCTGGTGGCGCGGAAGTTCAGGGAAACCATCGCCCGGCATGGCCCGGACTCGGTGGCCTTCTACGTCTCCGGCCAGCTGCTGACCGAGGACTATTACGCCGCCAACAAGCTGATGAAGGGCTTCATCGGCTCCGGCAACATCGACACCAATTCGCGGCTCTGCATGGCCTCGGCGGTGGCGGCGCACAAGCTGGCGTTCGGAGCCGACCTGGTGCCGGGCTGCTACGAGGACCTGGAACTGGCCGACCTGGTGGTCTTTTCCGGCCACAACGCCGCCTGGACCCACCCGGTGCTGTTCCGGCGCATGGAGCGGGCCCGCGCCCGCGGGCAGCGGCACGTGGTCATCGACCCGCGCCGCACCGACACTGCCGAGGTCGCCGACCTGCACCTGCCGCTGGCGCCGCAGACCGACGTGCGGTTGTGGAACGGGCTGCTGGCCGACCTGATCCGGCGCGGGGCGGCGGACCGCGCCTACATCGCCGCCCACGTCTCCGGCTTCTCCGCCGTGGAGGCGCAGCTCGGCCGCGACGACCAGTCGCCGGCCGCCGTGGCCGCGGACTGCGGCGTGCCGCTCGCCGACCTGACCACCTTCTTCGACTGGTTCGCCGGGACGCCGCGGACGGTCAGCCTGTTTTCCATGGGCGCCAACCAGTCGGCGCAGGGCGTCGGCAAGGGCCTGGCCATCCTCAACGCCCACCTGGCGACGGGCCGCATTGGCAAGCCGGGCGCCTGTCCGTTCTCGATCACCGGCCAGCCCAACGCCATGGGCGGCCGCGAAACCGGCGGGATGGCGACGACCCTTGCGGCCCACATGGACTTCGATCCGCAGGCGCGCGGTCGGCTGGCCCGCTTCTGGGGCGCGCCGGCGATCGCGCCCCGCCCCGGCCTCAAGGCCGTCGAGATGTTCGAGGCTGTCGCCGACGGCCGCATCAAGGCGATCTGGATCATGGCCACCAATCCGGTCGTCAGCCTGCCGGAGGCCGGCCGCGTCCGGGCGGCTCTGTCCGCCTGTCCGTTCGTGGTGGTGTCGGACTGCATGGCGCAGACCGACACCATGGCCTTCGCCCATGTGAAGCTGCCGGCCCTGGCCTGGGGCGAGAAGGACGGCACGGTCACCAATTCCGAGCGGCGGAT
>JAEYTM010000234.1 GCA_023434015.1 Pseudomonadota bacterium
GGGCGGGTGGCTTTCTTGGCCTTCGTCCTGGGATGCGGCGGGGCGGCGCAGGCCGCCGCGGAAACCCGTGCGCCCGCCAGCCATCCGCTGATGGACGCCGCCTTCGCCCCGGCGCGCGCCGCCGAGGGCCCCGGCCAGACCCTGTTGGACCGCGAGGCCTATGTCGCCGGCCAGGGGCCCGTGCGCTGGACGAGCAGCGAGCGCCAGCTCTCGCGTCCCACGGCCAGCGGCCGGGTCGATTCCCTGCGGGTCAGCGTCGGCGGCCCCCTGCGCACGCCCGGCGGCCTGCCGCTCAACCTCGACCGCGCCGAGTTCGACGCCCGCGACTACGAGGTCTCGCTGATCCGCAACTGGCCCTCGGCGATCAGCTTCGAGACCGGCAACCTCGACCTCGACCTCTCGCCCCATGCCGGCGTCGGCGTCACCAGCCGCGGCGGCTCGGCCGAGGCCGGGGCCACCCTCAAGCTCAGCCAGCGCGTCGGCGCCGAGGCCAACGAGCGCCTGCGCGACCTTGGCGTGCGCGACGGCGCGATCCATGGCGACCAGGGCCGCTGGTACCTGTTCGCCGCCGCCAGCGGCCAGGCCGTCGGCCTCAACATCCTGCGCAACGACGGCGGCTGGGACCGCGCCGGCTGGACCACCGACCCGACCTCGACCCTGGTCGGCGACGCCCAGGTCGGCGTCGGCTGGCGCAAGGGCGTGCTGCAGACCTCGTTCGGCTACATGCACCGCGAGATCAAGGGCCGGCACATGATCTTCGGCCAGCAGACCCGCGAGGACTCCGTCGTCGCCTTCACCCTCTCCATCAAGCCCGGCGACTGACGCCCGCCTTTCCCTGCGGCGGATGACAGCGGTTCATTTCGCGAAGGGAAGGTGAAGCAGATATCCTTCTCCCTTGCGGGAGAAGGTGGCCCGCGCAGCGGGTCGGATGAGGGGTCTCTCCGCCTGTCCGCCTGTCCGCCTGTTCGTCTCTCCGCGAGCCGCCATCGCGCCGGGCGACCCCTCATCCGTCAGACTTCGCCTGCCACCTTCTCCCGCAAGGGGAGAAGGAACGCGCGCCCTTGCTCTCTCACGACAGCGGCGGCATCCGCGTGCGCCACAGCTCGGCCAGCCGCGGGTCGCCGTCCACCCGGCGGACCACCTCGCCCATCCGCGGCGCCACCTCGTAGAACCGCGTCCGCCGCGGCCGGAAGCGCGACACCGTCGCCACATAGAGGTCGAGCACGCTCAGCGTCTCGCCCAGCAGGTAGCGCCCCGGCGTCACCTGCCGCTCCATGGTCGCCCAGCAGTCGGCGATCCGCTCCAGGGTGCGCTCCACCAGCGGCCCCTGCGCCGCCGGGTCGGGGGCCAGCCGCGACGGGTCGTCCTTGACCCAATAGAGGGCGTAGATCGCCGCCGAGACGAAGCTCATCCAGCGCAGGAACTGCCCGCGCGCCGCATCGTCCGGACCGGGCGCCAGCCCGGCCTCGGGGTGCAGTTCGGCCAGCCGGATCAGGATCGCCGCGCTCTCGGTCATCACCTCGCCGCCCGGCAGCACCAGGGCCGGGATCTGCCGCATCGGATTGGCCGCCAGCACCTTGTCGCCGCTCTCGCGGTCGTCCTCGTCCCAGGTGTAGGATTCGATCAGTTCATAGGGCTGGCCGGCCAGCCGCAGGGCCGCCTCCACCGCCACCGCCCCCGATCCGGGGGCGCCGTACAGGACATAACCCTGGCTCATCTTCGCCCCCGGTTAATTCACAACATCTTGGGCGTGGTCGCGAACTTGGCGCTAGATATGGATGGGGATCGGTGACTATCCTGGGGCCTCAGCATCCGCCAAGCCTACGGGAATCGCAACCGTGTCCTCGACCCTCCGCACCCTGCCAGGCCTCCTGACGCCCTCCCACGCGTACAAGCCCTTCCGCTATCCGTGGGCCTACGACTTCTGGAAGAAGCAGCAGCAGGTCCACTGGATGCCGGAGGAAGTCCCGCTCGGCGAGGACCTCAAGGACTGGGCGACCAACCTCAACGACCGCGAACGGAACCTGCTCACCCAGATCTTCCGCTTCTTCACCCAGTCGGACGTCGAGGTGAACGACAACTACATGGAGCGCTATTCGCGCGTCTTCAAACCGACCGAAGTGAAGATGATGCTGGCCTCGTTCTCCAACATGGAGACGATCCACATCGCCGCCTACGCCCTGCTGCTCGAGACGATCGGCATGCCCGATTCCGAGTTCACCGCCTTCCTGGACTACCAGGAGATGCGCGACAAACACGACTACATGCAGACCTTCGGCGTCGACAGCGAGGCCGACATCGCCCGCACGCTCGCCATGTTCGGCGGCTTCACCGAGGGCCTGCAGCTGTTCGCCAGCTTCGCCATGCTGATGAACTTCCCGCGCCACAACAAGATGAAGGGCATGGGCCAGATCGTCTCCTGGTCGGTGCGGGACGAGAGCCTGCACTGCGAGGGGATCATCAAGCTCTACCACGCCTTCAACGCCGAGACCGGCTGCGTCACCAAGGCGGTCGCCGACGACATCATCGACTGCTGCAAGACCGTCGTCGGGCTGGAGGACAAGTTCATCGACCTGGCCTTCGCGGCCGGCGAGGTCCAGGGCATGACCCCGGACGACATCAAGGGCTACATCCGCTTCATCGCCGACTGGCGCCTGCGTCAGCTCAACCTGCCGGAGGTCTACGGCGCCAAGGAGAACCCGCTCCCCTGGCTGCAGTCGATGCTCTCGGGCGTCGAACACGCCAACTTCTTCGAGGCCCGCTCGACCGAATACTCCAAGGCCGCGACCAAGGGTCAATGGCACGGCGACGCCGGCGTCTGGTCCGAGTTCGACCGCCTCCAGGCCAAGCGCACCGAGAACGCCATTCCGGCGGAGTAGGAATCGCGTTGGATGTCCACAGATTCAGCTAAGGGCCTGTGGATAACTGACTCGACACTTTTGGTCGAACCGCCCTATCCCAAACATGCACGGGGGGTCCCAGCGACCCTTGGGGGGCTGTGACGACGTGCAAGGTCGGCACAGCCCGCAGTCCCTAAAGGTGGGGGCAGCTCTCTAGAGCCTTGGTGGGCCCGGGCGGGATCGGTGCGCGGCCGCGGGGGTTGGCGG
>JAEYTM010000107.1 GCA_023434015.1 Pseudomonadota bacterium
TTGCGTGGGCGTTATCCACGACGACTGCCCGCGGCTCCGCCGCGGCGTCGGCGTAGCCGCGCTTTTGGACCGCGGAGACGACGCGTCCCTCCGCACCGACGACATCCGCCGCCCGGCCCGGCTGGCCGGGTTCGAGCTGCAGCGCGGCCCGGGCGGCGGCGGCGGCCTCCGGCTGGGGCGCCTCTCCGACCCAGGCGATGGTGGGTTCTGCAATGGTGAAGCGGGGCCCCGGGGCGATCAGCACCACCGGCGCGTCGCCCTCACGGACATCGGGTTCGACCACATAGGCGTAATAGCCCTCGGACCGGAGGACTGCGATGGCGTCCTCGGCGGCCGCCAGGGCCCTGCGGCGCGCTTCGAAACGGTTCTGGATCGGACGATCGGACTCACCGATCGCCGCCGCCACCGCCGCGCGCAGATCGGCGTTCATCTCGCCTTCGACCGCCGCCCGCGGCGCCGCCAGCGCCCCTGGGACGCACAAGGCCGCCGATGCGGCGACGGCGTAGATCAATCGACCCAAGCCCAGAATCCCCTCGCGCCCCCGCCGCCCCGGTGTAGCCGCGCCGGTCGGGCCTGTCACGCGGAGGGGCGTTTCCCGGCGCCCAAATCATGGGCAGCCGCTGCCCCGCTCATAAAATCCGGGTTTTTGTGCAGCCGAGCTTGCCCAAGGCCGTTAGAGTCGCAGGCGTCGGCGGAACAAGGAACGGACAAGCGTGGAGCTGGGGGTGGCGCGTACCGATCGGGCGGCGGAAACCGCCGCCGCAGCCGGGGTATCCGCGGCGCCCTATGACGAGATGCGCGGGGCCGATGGCGCGGTACGGGCGCATTACGCGGCCCTCGAGGCGCGGATCAACACCCTGAGCGCCGACGAACTGGCCGAGCGGCAGCGGACGCTCGAGCGCTTCTTCCTGCTCCAGGGCATCACCTTCACGGTTTACGGCGCCGAGAGCTCCACCGAACGGATCATCCCCACCGACCTGCTGCCGCGGATCATTCCCGGCGACGAGTGGTCGAAGATCGAGGCCGGTCTCATCCAGCGCCTGAAGGCGCTGAACATGTTCCTCGCCGACATTTATTCCGAACAGCAGATCCTGATGGACGGGATCATCCCGCGCGAACTGGTGCTCACCGCACCGTCCTACCGGCGGGAGATGCAGAACCTATTCGTGCCCCATCAGGCCTACGCCAACGTCTGCGGCTCCGACCTCATCCGCCAGCCGAACGGCGAGTTCGCGGTGCTGGAGGACAATCTGCGGGTCCCGTCGGGGGTCTCGTACATGCTGGCCAACCGCGAGGCCTCCAAGCGGGTCTTCCCTGGCACATTCCGGGGCGCCGGCGTGCGCAGCGTCGATCGCTATCCCGACCTGCTGCTGACCACTCTGAAGAGCATGGCGGCGGACTGGCGCCCGAACCCCCAGGTCGTGGTCCTGACGCCCGGGGTCTACAACTCCGCCTATTTCGAACACGCCTATCTGGCGCGGTTGATGGGGGTGCCGCTGGTCGAGGGTCGTGACCTCGTTGTCCACGACAACATGGTCTACATGCGCACCACCACGGGCCTGCGGCGGATCGACGTCATCTATCGCCGGGTGGACGACGATTTCATCGACCCCCTGACCTTCCGCAGGGATTCCGGGCTCGGCGCGGCCGGACTGTTCAACGCCTACAGGGCCGGCAATGTGGTGATCTGCAACGCCCCCGGCACCGGCGTCGCCGACGACAAGGCGGTCTACGCCTATGTCCCGGAGATCATCCGCTACTACCTGGGCGAGGACGCGATCCTGCCGAACATCGAGACCTTCCTGTGCCGCGAGCCGGCGCAGCTCAGCCATGTGCTCGCCAACCTCGACAAGTTCGTGGTCAAGGCGGTGGGCGCCTCGGGCGGCTACGGGATGCTGGTCGGACCGCATTCGACCAGGTCCCAGCAGGCCGAGTTCGCCGAGGCCCTGAAGGCCGATCCGGACAACTACATCGCCCAGCCGACCATCCAGCTTTCCACCGCGCCCTGCCTGATCGATTCCTCCATCGAGCCCCGCCACGTGGACCTGCGCCCCTTCGTCCTGTCCGGCGAGAAGATAACCGTCACCCCGGGCGCCCTGACGCGGGTCGCCCTGCGCCGCGGCTCCCTGGTTGTGAACTCCAGTCAGGGCGGCGGGTCGAAAGACACCTGGGTGCTGACCGAGCCGAAGGAGCGCCGGCCATGATGCTCGCCCGGGTGGCCGAGAGCCTCTACTGGATCGGACGCTACGTGGAACGCGCCGAGCACATGTGCCGGCTGTGCGACGTGATGCTGAACGCGGCCCTGGATCGCACGGACGTCGCGACCCAGGTGACGCGGATCGCCCTGGCGGCGGCCGGCGACAACGACCCCGACAAGGCGCTGAACCCCTATGACGCGGTCCTCGCCATGGTGCTCGACCGCGAGGACCCCGGCTCGATCGTCAGTTCCCTGGCCTTCGCCCGGGAGAACGCCCGCCAGGTCCGCGACCAGATCACCACCGAGACCTGGGAACGACTCAACCTGCTGCATCTGCGGATGACCGACCGCAACGCGGCGCGGGTGTTCGCCGAAGGATCGCAATCCTTCCTGCACGAGACCATCGCCGACCTGCACCTGTTCAAGGGCGCCGCGGACGCCACCATGAGCCACGGCGAAGGCTGGCGCTTCCTGCTGCTGGGCGTCCATCTCGAGCGCGCGCAGCTGATCGGCGGGCTGCTGGAGGTCTGCTTCGGCGACGGCGGGCGCAAGACGGTCCACGATCACTTCGCCCTCACCAGTCTGCTGCGGATGGGCTGCGCTCTGGAGCCCTATCTGCGGGTCTACACCGCCGACCTGCAGCCGCGGTTCATTCTGCAGTTCATGCTGCTGGACGAGGAATTCCCCCGCTCCATGCGCTTCTGCACCGCCCGGATCGAGGACCACCTGACCAGCATCAGCCGGCACGTGGACGGCGACCGGCATGGCGACCCCGGCCGCCTCGCGGGCCGCCTGCGCGCGCGGCTGCAGTACACCGACATGAACGATGTGGAGAGCCAGGGGACCAGCGCCTTCATCGCCAATGTGCTGGACGAGTGCGCCGGCATCCACCGGGCGATCTACGAGACCTTCGTCACCTATCCCCTCGAAAACCGCCTGCCGGCCTAGGAGGCCGACCCGTTGCTTCTCGAAGTCCGCCACGTCACCCGCTACACCTACGACCAGCCCGTGCGCGAAAGCGTCATGGAGCTGTGGATGCAGCCGCAGAAGGGCGCGCGCCAGCGGCTGGTCAGCTTCGACCTCGAGATCAATCCGGCGGCGCAGCTGTTTTCCTACGCCGACACCTTCGGCAATGCAGTCTACCATTTCGACGTACCCCAGCCGCACGCGCGGCTGACCATCACCGCCCGCTCCGCCGTCGAGACTCAGGCGCCTGCCCCGCTGCCGGACGGGCTGGACGGCGGCGAGTGGGACCGGCTGCGCTCGGACTTCGTTCGGGGCGAGAACTTCGATTTCCTGCGCCCGCACGGCTTCGCCGTCGAAACCCCTGCGCTGCGCGCCTTCATGGCCCAGAAGAACCTGGGTGGCCCGCGCTCACGTTGTCCGCTCACCGCGGTGCGGGAGCTCTCGCGGGTGGTCTATGAGTCCTTCGCCTACGAGACCGGCGTGACGCGGGCCGACAGCCCGATCGACGAGGTGCTGATCGCCGGCCGCGGCGTGTGCCAGGACTTCGCCCATGTGATGCTGGCCGTCTGCCGCTCCTGGGGCGTGCCGGCGCGCTACGTCTCCGGCTATCTGTTCACCGACCGCAAGGCAGGCGACCGCTCCGATCCCGACGCCACCCACGCCTGGGTCGAGGTCTTCCTGCCGAGCCTGCGGTGGGTGGGCTTCGATCCGACCAACAACATTGAGGCCGGCGAGCGCCATATCGCCTGCGCCGTCGGTCGCGACTATTCCGACGTGCCGCCCTCCAAGGGCGTATTCAAGGGTGAGGCGGAGAGCGAACTTTCCGTCGGTGTCAGCGTGCGTCGGGCCCGCGTCGCGCTCAGCGACCCGGAGTTCCTGCGCACCTCCCAGGCCGCTGCCGGTCGGATCCAGCGCCGCGGTCCGTCGAGCGGGCTGGTGCAGGAACAGCAGCGGCAGCAACAGCAATGAGGGGCGCTGCGGCGGGAAAGCGCTCTTGCGATCACGCTTTGACCCACCGTCCGGAACGGGGCCGATATGGCGCGCCGGTGGGCCGTCGTAGCCCGCCGCAGCACGGGCAATCTAGGCGTGCGGCCGCGCTCTGGGTAGACTGAGACCATGAAGAAGGCGTCGGAATACCGAATGCACGCGGCCGAATGCCGCCAGCTTGCCGCGAAGATGGAGCTCGGCGAACAGCGGGAACAGCTGCTGAGCATGGCGCGACACTGGGACGACCTGGCGACCGACCGCGCCAACCTGATCCGCCTTCACCCCGAACTCGCCCTCGAAGGCGAGCAGGACGAAGAAGGCGACCGCGCCAGCTAGCGGTCGTTGGTAGGCCGGGTGAGGTTCGCGCCTCGGCTAAATGGGGTCGCGGTGCCCCTTACGGGCGGTTAACCCCTACCTCGGACACCCGACCCTCGCCCATTAGCCTTTGCCCAGCGGCAGATGCGGGCGACCTGTAGCCAGCCCCGTTCAGCAGCCCTCGTACAGGCCAGCCACGTGTGGATTTCGCGCGTCACCGAGGCTGAGAATCCTGGCCGCGGGCATGCTGAACGACCTCGAGGACCGCCGCAATGACGGCAAGAGGCTGGTCGTCCTGCATCATATGACCCGAGTTTGAAACCCGGACCAGGCGCCCCATCGTCGAAGCGGCGACGACACGCTGCTGTTCGGCGCCAGCCATCTCCCTAAGCCGTTGCCCAGCCTCGCCCGCTGGCACTCGGTCGTGACTCGCGCTGAGCACGATCAGCGGCTTGGTACCTAGCCGAAACGGCTTAGCCATGGCCTGCGCCATCGTAACGCTCCCTTTCCCGGTGGCATCCGTCGGGCTGAAGTTCGTCATCTCCGACAACACGGCCTCATGGTGTTTAGGCTCGTTGAACTGTCGGCGAAGCTCGTCGTCTAGAGGAGCGATACCTGTTCGTGGCGGTCGGCATTCCTTGACTTCAGGGGACCGCAGCGCACCGCTTCGCGCTTGGGCGATACAATTGGCGAAGTGCGCATTCATCGCGGCGAACCCGCGACGCGCCCTGTCCCGCTCTTCTTCTGTAAGGACCTCCCAGACCATCCTGGCTTCATCTCTGACAGAGGCGTCCACCAGAACGACCCCGGCCACCAGTTCAGGATGATCGGTTGCGAACATCTGGACGTAGAGGCCGCCAGCAGAGTGCCCCACCAGGACCACGGGCTCTGTTATCCGAGCGGACCGTATCAGACGGTGCAAGTCGTCGATGGTGTTCTCTGCGTCAGCTGGTCGAGGCGACGGATCGCTGAAGCCGTAACCAGCGCGGTCATACGC
>JAEYTM010000219.1 GCA_023434015.1 Pseudomonadota bacterium
TCGCGGCTTCACCCTGGGCGACGGCCTGTTCGAGACGGTGCTGGCCGACCACGGCGAACTGAAACGCCTCGACGATCATCTGGACCGGATGACCGCGGGCTGCCGGATACTCGGCCTGCCGGCGCCGGACCGCGAGGTGGCGTATCGGGCGATGCGCGAGGCCCTGGCCTCCGCCGGCCTCTCGGGCAGCCGCGCGGCCGTCAGGCTCACCCTGACGGCGGGCGCCGGCGGCCGCGGCCTGGATCGGCCTCATGGCCTGAGCCCGCTGCTGGTCGCCACGGCGGCCTCGGCGCCTCCGCCGGCCGGACCCGCCCACCTCGTCACCGTGGAGGTTCGCCGCAACGACCGGTCGCCGACGTCCCGGCTGAAATCGCTGGCCTATCTGGACAATGTGCTTGCCCGTGCGGAGGCCCGCGCGCGGGGCGTCGACGAAGCCCTGATGCTGAACACCCATGGAGAAGTGGCCTGCGCGGCGGCGGCCAACATCTTCTGGCTTGAGGGCGGGCGGCTGCACACCCCGGACCTGGCGTGCGGCGTCCTGGCCGGCCTGACCCGCGCCCGGGTCCTCGCCGCCGCAAGCTCGCTCGGCCTTCTGGTCGTCCAGACCCGCACGGAAGCGGCGGCGCTGGAGCGCGCATCCTCGGCCTTCCTGACCAACAGCCTGATCGGCCTGCGGCCCGTGGCCAGCCTCAATGGCCGTCCGCTGGAGCCCTGGTCGGGCCTAGCCGATCTCGCGGCGGCGGTCGGCTAGCCGGCGACTAAGGCCACTTCCGGCGACTTGCGGGGCCGAAGGTAGAACCGGCGGTTGAACACCACCGGGTCGGGCATGATCTGCTGCAGTGGGGAGGTGTAGGTGTATCTCGCCTCGGCCATGATCACGCTGTCCCCTGCCGCCAGCATCCCGCTGGGAAAATCGGCCGGGGTCGCGCCGACCCCCAGCGCCGCCAGCCCGTCGCCGCGGCTCCAGACCACCCTCGGCGTGCCGCCTTCGTCCGCCTTCACGCTGCTGATCCGCATGGTCAGCGGCGCCGCCGGCAGCGGCTTCAGGATCGCATCGCCCACCGAGAAGATGTCGTTGACCTGCGTGGCGCTGACCTGGGTGGACTGGGCGACGATGTCGGCGACCACCGCCGTCGCATGACTGGCGCGGCGTTCGGCCATCATCGCCAGGGTGAGTTCGGTCAGGCCGAAATACATGGCCAGCATAGCCGGGGCGATCAGGGCGAATTCCGTCGCCGCTATCCCGCGCCGGTCGTCGCGGAAACGTTTCAGCATGCTGCCCCCGCGGGGGGTTCGTCGCTGTAGGGCTCGTTGCGGAAGGCCGTCGCGGTGGTGATCAGGCGCTGGCCGCTGCCGTCGCCCATGTTCTGCAGCGCTCGGTTCAGTCCCGGGGTGAACAGCCGCCATTTGTAATAGATGCGCACCAGCACGATGTCGGTCGGCTTGCCCGGGCTCCAGCAGGTGGCGTCCGGGTCGAAGGCGCCGCCAGCCTGGGACGGGCTGGCCGCGAGGCCTGCGAAGCTGGCGAAGGTGCGGCTCTCGACGATCAGGTTCGATCCGCAGCCGGCGGGAAGCCAGTCCAGGCGATCGCACATCTCGGTCCGGAACGCGTCCCGGGTGGCGGCGCCGCTCTGCTGGAACTCCCCCGTGCGGATCCTGCGCGCGGCGGTTTCGGTCGCCGTCTCCAGGCTGGTGGTGACCAGGAAGAGCAGCGCCATCTCGAAGATCGCCATCATCAGGGCGGTGAACGGTAGCAGGATCAGCGCGAACTCCACCGCCGTCGCGCCGTGCTCGGCGCGGGCGAACCGGATGGCCGTGGTTCTGAGCTTGCGCGGGCCGGGCATCGGCAGGCGACCTCCTTCAAGAGGGTCGAGCCTAACCTGGGTCGGATAATCAACGCTTAAGTCGATTGTGGTCGACTTTCGATCGGGATTAACAACGTGCTTAACTATAGTGGATGGTAAACGTGCGTTTACTTCAAAATGAGAGAAATAAACCCTGACGGTTCATTGGGGATTAAGTGAGATGGGTCACTGTCATCCTGCATTTGTGGCGAGCAGGCTGACCAATTCCGGTCGCCCCGACCTGCCCGCGAGAGGAGATAAGACCATGTCGAACTTCGTGACCCGTTTCCTGAAAGATGAGTCCGGCGCCACCGCCATTGAGTATGGCCTTATCGCCGCCCTGATCGCCGCGGTGCTCGCCACCGTGCTCGGCACGATCGGGACCAAGCTGAACACCAAGCTCGGTGAGGTCGACGCGGCGATCAGCGGGTAAGCCCGCCGCGGGGCTCTCCCGCGCCCAGACCAAGGCCCCCGGCGTGCGCCCGGGGGCCTTTTTCATGGACGTCGCAACCTGCGATTCACCCCGCTGCGACATCCTGCCCGGAAGAGGTTCCGATGATCGACATCCTCAAGGCCGCGCTGCTGCTGACGTTCCCCGCCTTGGTCATCCTGGCCGGACTACGGGATATGGTGAGCTACACCATCCCGAACTGGATCTCGCTCGCCCTGCTGGCGGCCTTTCCGGTCGCCGCCCTGGCCATGGGCCTGGTCCCCGCCGCGATCGGCCTGCACCTCGCCGTCGGCTTGGCTGCGCTGCTGGGCGGCATGGTGATGTTCGCCCTGGGCTGGATCGGCGGCGGCGACGCCAAGCTGTTCGCCGCCGCCGGACTCTGGCTCGGATGGCCGGCGGTCGGGACGTTCGTGGTGGTGACAGGCCTCGCGGGCGGAGCCCTGGCCAGCGGCCTGCTGATGCTGCGCTCCCCGCTTGCGCGGCCGTTCGTGGTCACGAGCGCGGCCTGGTTCGTCAGGCTGGCCGAGCCCGGCGAGAACGTCCCCTACGGCCTCGCCATCGCCGTCGGCGCCCTGGCGGCCTTCCCGGCCACGGGCCTCCTGCGGGGCGCCGTCCTGCCGTTCTGAGCGGTTGCGGCCTGCGCTTACATGGGACAGATGGACGTCGGCCGCGTGCGCGGCCTCGCTGAACCCGCAGGCGCCTGAACGATGTCGGAAGTGATCCTCGCGGCGCAGGACGGCGCCGCCATCCCCGTCCACGCCCTCGCCCAGGCCGAGACCGAGGCCTTCCTGCAGGCCGGCCCGGCCTTCGTGGCCGCCTTCGCGCGGCTTGGGAGCTTCAAGGGCAAGGCCGGTCAGATCGTGGTCGTTCCCGACGCCGAGGGCGCCGCCGGCCAAGTGCTGTTCGGCCTTGGCGACAGCCTGGACCCGATGGCTTTCCGCGCCCTGCCCGCGAAGCTGCCGGCGGGTCTCTATCGCATCGCCCAGGCGCCCGTCGGCGTGGCGCCGGACCAGATCGCCCTGGCGTTCGCGATCGGAAGCTACCGTTTCGATCACTACAAGGAGGCCCATGGCGGCGACCGTCCGCGGCTTGCGGCGGGCGAGGGCGTCGACGTCGCCGAGGTGCGGCAGGTGGCCCACGCCTGCGCCCTGGCGCGGGACATGATCAACACCCCGCCCAACGACCTCGGGCCCCATCAGATCGAGACCATCGCCCGGGAAATCGCCGAACAGCATGGGGCGCTGATCACGGTGATCGAGGGCGAGGGGCTGCTGGAAGCCAACTATCCCGCCGTCCACGCGGTCGGCCGGGCCGCGGCACCGCATCGCGCCCCACGCATGATCGAGATCAGCTGGGGCGAGGAGGGCCGGCCGCTGGTCGCCATCGTCGGCAAGGGCGTGGTCTTCGACACCGGCGGGCTGGACATCAAGCCCTCGGCCGGCATGCGGCTGATGAAGAAGGACATGGGCGGCGCGGCCCACGCCCTGGCGCTCGGCCGGATGATCATGGCCGCCAACCTGCCGGTGCGGCTGGCGGTGCTGGTCCCGGCGGTGGAGAACGCCATATCCGGCGACGCCATGCGGCCGGGCGACGTGATCGCCTCGCGAAAGGGAATCTCGATCGAGGTCGGCAACACCGACGCCGAGGGCCGGCTGATCCTCGCCGACGCCCTGACACGGGCGGCCGAACTGGAGCCCGCCCTGACCATCGACCTCGCCACCCTGACCGGTGCGGCGCGGGTGGCCCTGGGGCCGCAGCTGCCGCCGTTCTACACCGACGACGACGACCTGGCGGCGGCGATCGCGCGGCACGCGCAGGCCGCGTCGGACCCCCTCTGGCGGATGCCGCTCTGGGCGCCCTACGAGGCGGCCCTCGACTCGGATGTCGCCGAGCTCAAGAATGACCCGGACGCCTGGGCGCAGGCCGGCTCGATCACGGCGGCGTTGTTCCTGCGGCGTTTCGCGCCGCCGGGCCCCTGGGTGCACCTCGACATCTTCGCCTGGAACCCGCGCAACCGCCCGGGCTGGCCGGGCGGCGGCGAGGCGCAGGCCATCCGTGGCCTCTACGGAATGATCCGGGAGCGATTCGCATGAGCTTCGATGCGCGGGTGACGCCCCTGCGCGACGGGATCGCCGACCGGTCGCTGGAAGGCGTGGCGCCGGCGGACATCTATCTGGAGCCGCAACCGATGGCCTGCGGTGCGCCCGCGACGGGCGTCCATCGCGCGCCCGACCCGGCTTCGGAACAGATGGATCAGCTGCTGTTCGGCGAGACCTTCGAGGTGATCGAGGAAGAGGGGGCCTACGTCTGGGGGCGGGCGCGCCGTGACGGCTATGTCGGGTTCGTCGCGGCGGCGAGCCTGGTCCGGCCGCCAGCGACGCCGACCCACAGGATCTGCGCTCTTCGCACCTACGCCTTCGCCGAGCCGAGCATCAAGTCGCGCGCCCTGGGTCCCTATTCGCTCAACAGCCTGGTGACGGTCGATGCGGAGCAGGGGCGGCTGCGTCGGGTGACGGGCGCCGGTTGGGTCCCGGCCGAGCACCTGGCGCCGATCGGCCGGTTCGAGACGGACGCGGCGGCGGTGGCCGAACGTTTCGTCGGTGCGCCCTATCTGTGGGGCGGCCGGGAAAGCCTGGGGCTCGACTGTTCCGGGCTGGTCCAGCAGGCGCTGTTCGCCTGCGGACGCGCCTGCCCGCGGGACGCTGACCAGCAGGAGGCCCTGGGCCGACCCATCGACCGCGCCGCCTTCAGTCGCGGGGACCTGGTGTTCTGGAAGGGCCATGTGGCCATGGGGCTGGACGACCGTCGGATCGTCCACGCCAACGCCCACCACATGGCGACGGCCGTCGAGGACCTCGACGGGGCGGTCAAGCGGATCGCGCTCGCCGGCTTTGAGCCGACGAGCTTTCGGCGGCTCTAGTTAGTTCGGGTTGGCCGCGCTGGCGCTGTCCTGGGAGACGGCGCCCGGGCCCTGGCCGGCGGGGCCGCCGGAACCGGTGGCCGGCGTAGCGG
>JAEYTM010000223.1 GCA_023434015.1 Pseudomonadota bacterium
CAGGTGCACGGCATCAGCTTCGGCCTCAACGATCCGACGGCGGCCGAGAACGCCGCGCGCGAGGCGGCGGTGAAGGCGCTGCAGGCCAAGGCGGAGCTCTATGCGCGGGCCACCGGCCACCGGATCTCGCGGCTGGTGTCGCTGAGCGAGAGCGGCAGCGGCGGCTATCCGGTCCCGCCGCCCATGCCGATGATGGCCATGGCGCGGATGGAAAAGGCCGACACCTCGGTCTCGCCGGGCGAACTCAAGGTCCGGGTGGACGTGAGCGGCCTCTATGAGGTGACGCGCTAGAGGCCCGCGCGGCGGAAGGCGGACGTCAGCTTGCTGGCCATGATCCGGCCCGGCAGGGCGCGGTCGCCTTCCATCACCGCGGCGTAGGCGAGGCCCTTGCCCTCGATGACGCCCGAGGCCCAGCCGACGCCGCGAGAGGCGTCGGCGGTGGTGTCGCAGCTGAGCATCCGGGGCTGGCCGTCGGCCACGGTGGCCTTCAGCAGGTCGTCGACAGTCTGGCCTTCGGGCCGGTCGCAGGCCGGCAGGGTGCGCCCGCAGGCGGTATGGGTGTTGTAACGGTAGACCAGCCTGCCGCCCGGCCGTTCGGAGATCAGCACGCAGGTGCCGGCGTCGCCGATGGCCCCGGAGACCTCCGCGTCCAGCCTGGCCTTCTCGACCCCATCAGGCGCGTCGGGCGAGCAGGCCGCGAGCCCCAGCGAGGCCAGCGTGACGGCGGCCAGCACGCGCATCAGGCGGCCTTCTTGATCTCGTTGCGGTCGCCCAGCAGCACCACGGTCGGGGCGTAGTTGCGAGCCTCCTCGGCCGGCAGCATGCCGTAGGTCACGACGATGACCTTGTCGCCCTTCTGCACCAGCCGCGCCGCGGCGCCGTTGACGCCGATCACCCGCGAGCCGCGCGGCGCCTCGATGGCGTAGGTGGTGAAACGCGCGCCAGTGGTGATGTTGAGCACATCGACCTGCTCGTGCGGCAGGATGCCCGAGGCGTCCAGCAGCTCACGGTCGATGGCGATCGATCCTTCGTACTCGAGATCGGCCTGGGTCACCGTGGCGCGGTGCAGCTTGGCCTTCATCAGGGTCACGAGCATGGGCGAAAGACGTCCTCTCAGGCTCGGCGCGCGAGGCTCCCGCTGAAGCGGTCCCTTGGCGTCGGACCGCGGATATACGCACGAACGGAGTCGCCTTCAATGCCGTGCTGCACCCGCGAAGGTGCGACGCAAGATCCCCGGCGTCCGCTTCCGGAAGGTCAGGCTGCGGCGAGGCCCTGCCGGAGATGGCGGAGTGCGGTTCACCATTTTTCCACGCGATGGCTTAACCGCGCTCTGCGATCCTCGCCTCAGGAGGGCCAGAATGGACCCGCTGATCACCGCCCGCGCCGGCATGATGACCGCCGAGCGCCGCTTCGCAGACTCCGCGACCCGCGTGGCGCGGATGGGTTCGGACGAGCCCGTCGACCTTGCGCACGAGGCCGTCGAGCAGATCCAGGCGCGGACCCAGTTCGCCGCCAGCGCCGCGATCGTAAGGTTCAGCGACGAGATGTGGCGCGCCCTGCTGGACCTCCAGGCGCGCTAGGAAAAGCCGGGCGAAGGCTTTAAGCGCCTGCCATGGCGCTCCGTCCCCTTTTCGTCACCCAGGCCTATGAGGCCAGCCTTGCCGCCGACCGGGGCTTCCCGGCCTTCAACGACGAGTTGCTGGAAGCCTGCCGGATGCTGCAGGCCGAGGACGCCGCCGGCCGCGCCTGGTGTCGGGAGCATGGCTACGGCGGCTACACCTCCTACGCCTCGCTGGACGACCTGCCCCGCCGGGCCAGCGTGTTCGACGAGCTGCGCCGCAAGCTGGACCGCCATGTCGCGGCCTATGCGAAGGCGCTCTGCCTGGACCTGGGCAGCGGGCGGCTGCGGCTCGACAGCCTGTGGGTCAACGTCCTGAAGCCCGGCGCGGCGCACTCGGGTCATATCCACCCGCACAGCGTCATCTCCGGCACCGTCTATGTCGCCACCCCGCCCGGCGCGAGCGCCCTGAAGCTGGAGGACCCGCGCCTGCCGCTGATGATGGCCGCGCCCCCGCGACTCCCGGACGCGCCGGAGGCGGCGCGCAGCTTCGTCTACCTGACGCCGGAGCCGGGCACGGTGTTCCTGTGGGAAAGCTGGCTGCGCCACGAGGTGCCGGCCAACCGCGCCAAGGCCGAGCGCATCTCGGTCAGCTTCAACTACGGCTGGCGCTAGGACCTTTGCGCTGGGCGCGCTCTAGGGCCGCGTCCCGAATTTGTCGCCGAAGAAGTCGCCTGGGTTCCAGGCCGGGCGCGGATCGGCGTCGGCGAGGTCGCGGGTGATCTCGTAGTTGATCCGGGCGAACTTGGCGCCGGCCGCGTAGTCGATCGGCTGGGCGAGGTCGTCGCAGGGCTTGTGATAGCAGTCGGCCAGGAAGCTGCGGAAGGCGGCCTCACCCCCGTTGCCGAAGCCGGTCATCAGGAAGGCCGACGGCACGCCGATCTCGACGAACCGGAAGTGGTCGGAGCGGGTGAACAGCCCCTCCTCCGGCAGCGGGTCGGGGGAAAGCGCCACGCCGGTGCGCCCGGCGGCGCGCCGAACCGCCGCGCCCAGGGTCGAACGCTCGGCGCCGAAGGCCACGACGTCGAGGAAGTCGTAGGTCAGGATCGGCATGTCGAGGTTGACGTTGGCCACCAGGCTGGAGGCCGGGACCGTCGGATTGCGGGCGAAATATTCCGCGCCCAGCAGGCCCTTCTCCTCCGCCGTCACCGCCAGGAACAGCAGGGAGCGGCGGGGCGCCTGACCGGACTCCTTGAAGGCGCGGGCCACCTCCAGGGTGGTGGCGATGCCCGCGGCGTTGTCGAGGGCGCCGTTGTTGATCTCGTCGCCGTCCACAGGCGGAGTGACGCCGATGTGGTCGAGGTGGGCCGACAGGACGATCACCTCGCCCTTCAGCTTCGGGTCCGAACCCTCGATCATGCCGGCGACGTTGGCGCTCTCCACGATCTTGGATTCGGAACGCAGGGTCACGTCCAGCGAACCGGGGAGGACGAAGCGCGGCGGGTCCCCCGCAGGCTTCTCCGCCTCGGCCACGACCTTGGTGAAGCTGACGCGGGCGCCGGCGAACAGCTTCTCGGCGCCCTTGACGCTGACCGAACCCAGCACGGGGACGGAAGGCGCGGCGTCGAACGGCGCGCCGTCGGCCTGACGCCAGGTCATCGCCCAGGCCTGCCAGGTGCGCACCCCCGCCTCGAACGGGCGGCGCTTCTCCTCGGCCGGCGTGCCCAGCTGGATGAAGCCGACCGCGCCGTGACGGGCGGCCTCGGCGCGCTTGGTGCGGCCGCTGGCGTAGTAGGCCCGCTCCTCGGTCTGGAAGCCGGCCGGGGCTCCGGACAGGGCGACGACGATCTTGCCGCGGACATCGAGGCCCCGGTAGTCGTCACGCCTGCGCTCCGGCGCGACGACGCCGAAACCGACGAAGACCATGGGGGCGGAGACCTGGCGTTCGGCCGGCCCGGCGTTGCGCGCCACCAGCACGTCCTCGCCGAACACCAGCGGCGTTGCCGTTCCGTCCCTGCCCCGAAGCACATAGGTGCCCTGGTCGACAGCGCGGAAGGCGACCAGCGGTACGGCCTGGAAATAGCTGCCCTGGTCGCCGGCGGGCTTCAGGCCGAGCTGCTGGAACTGGGCGGCCACATAGGCCGCGGCGATGTCGTAGCCTTCCGTCCCGGCCTCGCGGCCCTTCAGAAGGTCGCTGGCGAGGAAGGTCATGTGCGCGCGCACATTGTCGGCCGAGCGGGCCAGGTCGGCGGTGGGCTGGGCGGCGGCGGCCGACGCCAGCATCGCGAAACCGGCGGTGAAGCCCGCCATTGCCCTGAACGCACGCATGAAACGCCTCTCTCCCGCCTGGAGGGGCGTTCTTAAAGACCAGACGCGGCCTTCGCCAGCGCCAGATGTCACAGAGGTTACATATCCCGCCCGCGTCTTCGGTTTGCCGCAGGCTTGGCCACGCGGGCGGCAGGGTGGCCGTGGGATCGGGCTCCGCCGGGGGCGGCGATCACCATCCCCCGGTCAGAGTTTTCGTCTTCAGCTGTCGAGGAAGCTGCGCAGCTTACGCGAACGGCTCGGGTGCTTCAGCTTGCGGAGCGCCTTGGCCTCGATCTGCCGGATCCGCTCGCGGGTGACGCTGAACTGCTGGCCGACCTCTTCCAGCGTGTGGTCGGTGTTCATGCCGATGCCGAAGCGCATGCGCAGGACGCGCTCCTCGCGCGGCGTCAGGGACGCCAGCACGCGGGTGGTGGTCTCGCGCAGGTTCGACTGGATGGCGGCGTCGATCGGCAGGACCGCGTTCTTGTCCTCGATGAAGTCGCCGAGGTGGCTGTCCTCTTCGTCGCCGATCGGGGTTTCGAGCGAGATCGGCTCCTTGGCGATCTTCAGGACCTTGCGGACCTTCTCCAGCGGCATGGCCAGTTTCTCGGCCAGTTCCTCCGGCGTCGGCTCGCGGCCGATCTCGTGCAGCATCTGACGCGAAGTGCGGACGATCTTGTTGATCGTCTCGATCATGTGCACCGGGATGCGGATGGTCCGCGCCTGGTCGGCGATCGAGCGGGTGATCGCCTGACGGATCCACCAGGTGGCGTAGGTCGAGAACTTGTACCCACGGCGGTACTCGAACTTGTCCACCGCCTTCATCAGGCCGATGTTGCCCTCCTGGATCAGGTCCAGGAACTGCAGGCCGCGGTTGGTGTACTTCTTGGCGATGGAGATCACGAGGCGCAGGTTGGCCTCGACCATTTCCTTCTTGGCCTGACGGGCCTCGCGCTCGCCCTTCTGCACCGTCTGGACGATGCGGCGATAGTCGTCGATCGGCACGCCGGTCTCGGTGGCGAGGGCGGCGATCTCCTGGCGGATGTCGCCGATCTGGCTGGCGTCGTTCTCCGCGAACTTGGTCCAGCGCACGCCCAGGGCCTTCACCTGCTCGGACCAGTCCGGACGCATCTCCGAACCGAAATAGGCCTTGAGGAACTCGTTGCGGCTGATGCCGTAGCTGTCGGCGAGCCGCAGCAGGCGGCCCTCCAGACCCATCAGGCGCTTATTGATCGCATAGAGCTGTTCGACCAGGGCCTCGATGCGGTTGTTGTTCAGCTTCAGGGTCTTCAGGTGCTGGACGATGGCCGTCGTCGCCGCCTGATAGGCCTTGCGGTCAGCGTCGGAGAGGTCCTCGCCCTTCAGCTTGTGGGCGACCAGCTTCTCCTGCAGCAGGCGGAAGCTCTCGAACTCCGAGGCGATGGCGTCCAGCGTCGCCATGACGCCTTCGCGCAGTTCGCCTTCCATCGCGCTGATGGTCGGGCCGGCGCCGTCGTCGAAATCGTCGTCGTCGTCGCCCTTGGCGACCGCCTCGCCATCGGCGGTGACTTCGGCCGAGGTCTCCTCCGCGGCCGGGGCGTTGGCGGCCAGTTCCTCGGCCGCGGCGGCGTTGACCCCGCCATAGGTCTGCTCAAGGTCGATGACCTCGCGCAGCAGGATGCGGCCCGAGCCCAGCTCCTCGCGCCAGACCATGATCGCCTCGAAGGTCAGGGCGCTTTCGCACAGCCCCCGGATCATGGTGTCTCGGCCGGCCTCGATGCGCTTGGCGATGGCGATTTCGCCTTCGCGGGACAGCAGCTCGACCGAGCCCATCTCGCGCAGGTACATCCGCACCGGATCGTCCGTGCGGTCGTAGGCGGGTTCCTTGGTGGTCTCGACGACGGCGGATTCCTCGCGGACCGCGACTTCGCCGCCCTCGGCGTCCTCTTCCGCCTCGACGACGTTGACGCCCATCTCCGACAGCATCGCCAGGGTGTCTTCGATAGCCTCGGAGGTAACCTCCTCCGAGGGCAGCACCTTGTTCAGCTCGTCCATGGTGACGTAGCCGCGGGCTTTCGCCTGCTTGATGAACTTCTTGACCGCGGCGTCCGTGAGGTCGAGCAGCGGACCGTCGCCGCCGGTGGTCTCGGGCGTATCCGCTTCGGCCGTGTTGGTGCTCATCTAAATCTCCGAAATCGGCAACCGCGCCATGCAAGGCCCGGACCGAAAGTGGTGTTTGGCGGACGAGGTGCGAGGCGCCGCGTCCTTACGACACGTCTTCCGCCCAAATCGTTCCCGTTCTGATCGCGCGCTTCAGTGCGTCCCGCTCGCCTTTCAGGCGCTCGATAACCGCCATGTCCGAACGGCCGCGAAGGTTTCCCTTGGCGGCGTCGAGGGCGTCATCCAGCGCCGCCACCCTGGAAAGGGCGGTGTAGCCACGTGACCACTGGGATCTCCGCGCATCGAGGGAGACATCCTGATTCAAAATGGGCGCGCCCGAAGTCGCAGCGGCCCGATCGATGTCTGTCAACAGCGCGCTAAATCCGCACGAGGCCAGATGGCGCTGAAG
>JAEYTM010000249.1 GCA_023434015.1 Pseudomonadota bacterium
CTAATCAAACGCGGCGCCGCTGGCGGCGGCGCCTCTGTCATCTCAGTGGGAGAACCGGGATTTCCGGCTCCGGATTCGGTTTCGGCGCGAGCGCCCCGGAGCGGCGAAGGCGGGAGTCGGATTCGGCCCCGGATCTGTCGCTCAGGAGGGGGTCGTGGCCGGCACGCCGGGACGCCGGCGCCGCACGAAGACATACAGCGCCAACACCACGGCCACCGCGAACAGGCTGGCGTAGAGCTGCACGGCCAGGGCCGGGTTGAATATCATCGCCACCAGCACGCCGAGGATGGAGGCGATCACGACGTAGCTGAGCCAGGGGAACAGCCACATCTTGATCGTCAGCCGGTCGGGATCGGTGGCTTCCATGCCCTGGCGCAGCCTGATGTGAGCCCAGGCGGTCAGCACATAGATGATCAGCATGGTCGCGCCGGACGCGTTGATCAGGAAGGCGAAGACCACCGTCGGCGAGATGATCGAGGCGATCACCGCCGCATAGCCGAACAGGCTGCCGATCAGGATCGCCCGGGCCGGCACCCGGCGCTTGTTGAGCACCACCATCGACTTCGGCGCGTCGCCGCGCGCGGCCAGGGTGAACAGCACCCGCGAGGTCACATAGAGGCCCGAGTTCAGACATGACAGCACCGCCGTCAGCACGATCAGCTTCATGATCAGGGCGGTGGCCGGCACGCCGATGCGGTCCAGCGCTTCGGCGAAGGGCGAGGTGCCGGGCACGATCTCGTTCCACGGCACCACGGCCATGATCAGGATCATCGACAGCACATAGAACAGCACGATGCGGACCGCGACCGAGGTGGTCATCCGGCCGATCGTCTTCGCCGGCTCGTCCGACTCGGCCGCCGCAATGGTGGCGATCTCGGCGCCGCACAGGGCGAAGATCACCGTGGTGACGCCGGTCAGGATCGAGGCGACCCCGAACGGCGCGAAGCCGCCCTCGCCGCTGAACAGCTTGGCGAAGCCCCGGTCCTCCGCCGGCGCCAGGCCGAAGATGTAGGAGGCCCCGATGGCGATGAAGGCGATAATCGCCGCCACCTTCAGTGAGGCGAACCAGAATTCGAACTCGCCGTAGGAGCGCGTCGACATCAGGTTGATGGCGGTCATGATCACCATCAGGGCCAGGCCGATCTCCCAGACCTCGAAGGGCAACCATTCCTGCAGGATGGCGGCGCCGGCGATGGCCTCGATGGCCACCACGACCACCCAGAAGAACCAGTACAGCCATCCGGTCGTGAAACCGGCCCACTCGCCGAGGCCCAGGCGGGCGAACTCGGTGAAGGCGCCGACGCCCGGCGAGGCGGCGGCCATCTCGCCGAGCATCCGCATGACGCAGAGAATCACCAGGCCGGCGAGCATGTAGCTGACGATGATCGCCGGCCCGACGGCGGCGATGGCCGCGCTGGACCCGACGAACAGCCCCGCGCCGATGATTCCGCCGATCGAGATCATCGCCACGTGCCGGCTGGCCAGGCCTTTGCCCAGGGTGTTCGGGTCTGCGCACTCGGAAGCTGGGCTGGTCATGGAACTCTCTACTGAATCGCGGAGGATATCGGGGCGACGTCGACGCAGACGGCTTTGACCTCGAGGTAGTCGTCCAGGCCAAGGAACGAGCCCTCGCGCCCGAAGCCGGACTCCTTGATGCCGCCAAACGGGGCAGTCTCGGTGGAGATGACGCCGGTATTGACCCCGACCATGCCGTATTCGAGCGCTTCGCTCGTTCGCCACGATCGGCTCTGGTCACGGGTGAAGACATAGGCCGCCAGGCCCGCCCGCGTGGCGTTGGCCAGGGCGATCGCCTCGCTTTCGGTTTGGAACCGGATCAGGCTGGCGACCGGGCCGAAGGTCTCCTCCCGCGCCGCCAGCGCCTGGGCGCTGACCCCGGTCAGCACGGTTGGCGGATAGAACAGCCCTTCGCCCGCTTCGCCGCCGACCAGCACCGTGGCGCCGCGGGCGACCGCGTCGGCGACGTGGGCCTGCACCTTCTCCAGGGCGGCCCCATTGATCAGCGGGCCCTGCTGGGTGACGCCGGCCAGGCCGTCGCCGCACACCAGGGCGCCCGCCTTTGCGGCAAGCTTCCCGGCGAAGGCGTCATAGACGCCGGCCTGCACCAGCAGGCGGTTGGCGCAGACGCAGGTCTGGCCGGTGTTGCGGAACTTCGAGGCCATGGCCCCGTCGACGGCGGCGTCGAGGTCGGCGTCGTCGAAGACGATGAAAGGGGCGTTCCCGCCCAGCTCCAGAGAGACCCGCTTGACGGTGCTCATGCAGCGGGCGGCGAGCATCTTGCCGACGGCGGTAGAGCCGGTGAAGCTGAACTTGCGCACCCGCGGGTCGCCGGTCAGCACCTCGCCGATCGCCGCGGGGTCGCCCGTGACCACGTTGAACGCGCCCGCCGGGACGCCGGCCTCTTCGGCCAGCACGGCCAGCGCCAGGGCCGAGAACGGCGTCAACTCAGAGGGCTTGAGCACCACCGTGCATCCGACCGCGAGGGCCGGCGCCACCTTGCGGGTGATCATCGCCGCCGGGAAGTTCCAGGGGGTGACGGCGGCGACCACGCCGACGGGCTGGCGGGTCACCACGAGCCGCTTGTCGCGCTGATGGCCGGGTATCACGTCGCCGTAGGCGCGCTTGGCCTCCTCGGCGAACCATTCGATGTAGGCGGCGGCGTAGGCGATCTCGCCGCGCGCCTCCGCCAGGGGCTTGCCCTGTTCGGCGGTCATCAGCCGGGCCAGGTCCTCGCCGTGGGCGGTGACCAGTTCGAACCACCGGCGCAGCACCGCCGAGCGCTCCTTGCCGGTGCGCGCGCGCCACTCCGGACCCGCCTGGGCGGCGGCGGCCACGGCCCGCTCGGCCTCGGCCGCCCCCAGGGAGGG